>JBCCIH010000112.1 GCA_039028315.1 Thermodesulfobacteriota bacterium
AACTTGGCAAATGCTGTAGCGGCATTATCTAGGGCCTCTAATCTTAGAAACTATATCTTTATTCCATATAATCTGGAGCAGGCCAAGATTGTTGGCACAACGGTATATGGCGCAAATCTTATAGGAATTAAAGGAACTTATGATGATGTGAACAGGCTTTGCAGCGAGGTTGCAGGCAAGTTCGGATGGGCATTTGTTAATATTAATATGCGCCCCTATTATGCTGAGGGCTCAAAGTCTTTGGCATTTGAAGTTATGGAGCAGTTAGGATGGCGTGCGCCAAAGAACTTTGTTATTCCAATGGCTAGTGGCTCGCTTCTTACAAAAGTTTGGAAAGCAGTTAAAGAGTTTGAAATGATGGGCTTGGTTAAAGAGAGCGGTACAAAGATTTACGGTGCTCAGGCAAAGGGATGCTCCCCTATTACTACGGCACTTAAAAATAAGTGGGAAATCTTTAAACCTGTTAAACCTGATACAATTGCAAAATCCCTTGCAATAGGAACTCCGGCGGATGGATTTTATGCTATGAGAGTAATGAATGAAAGCGGAGGCTGGGGAGAAGATGTTACAGATCAGGAAGTAATTGATGGAATTAAGCTCCTGGCCGAAACTGAGGGAATTTTTACAGAAACAGCTGGCGGGGTAACGATAGGAGTTACCAAAAAGCTAATTGAGCAAGGTGCAATTCCAAAAGATGAGTCAATTGTTGTGGCAATAACTGGAAATGGGCTAAAAACCCAGGAAGCTATTACTGATGATGTTTCTCAGCCGCATATAATTGATGCGAATCTGGAAGAATTTGAAGAGCTTTATGAAACTATAAATAATGAAAATCAAGGAGGGTCTGAAGATGCCATCAGTGCGCATTCCAACACCGCTTAGAAAATTAACAGCC
The DNA here is from genome assembly GCA_039028315.1 of Thermodesulfobacteriota bacterium. NCBI lineage: Bacteria > Pseudomonadati > Thermodesulfobacteriota > Thermodesulfobacteriota bacterium. The sequence continues at coordinate 896 of JBCCIH010000112.1, forward strand.
GATCAGGACGAGGTGAATGTAAGCGCCTCTAATGTATCAGTTCTAATAGATGAACTAGAGAACCAATATCCTGGACTTAAAGACAGGCTTTGTGATGAGTCTGGAGAGGTAAGAAGGTTTATTAACCTCTATGTGAACAATGAGGATATCAGATTCTTAAATGGAAAAGAGACTGCTCTTAATGATAATGATGTCGTTTCCATTATCCCAGCAATTGCCGGCGGATTTTAATTAGTTAGTTACTGTTAGCTGAATAGCTGATTTAGCTTATCAAAAAATTTCTTAGAAAGTGGATCATTCTCTTCCTCACAAGCTTCAGAGAACTGCTCTAGGATCTCTTTTTGTTTTTTGCTGAGTTTAACCGGTATTTCAACGTTAGTTTCAATATAAAGATCACCAACCCCTCTGCCATCTAACCTAGGAGCGCCCTTACCTTTTAATCTAAATGTTTGCCCCGACTGAGTGCCGGGAGGTATTTTTATAGTGCTTTTTCCATTTGTGGTCGGTATTTCTACCTCAGCTCCCAGGGCCGCTTTCACAAAACTAATGGGAACCTGGCAGAAAAGGTTCTCAGCCTCTCTTTTGAATAGAGGATGCTCTTGTACATATATTTCAATATACAGATCCCCTTCCGGGCCTCCGTAGAGTCCTACTTCGCCCTCGCCCCTTATTCTAAGTCTCGACTGATCTGTTATTCCCGGTGGTACTTTTACCTTTACATCATTCTCAGTTCTTATGAACTTCTGTCCAGCGCAGCTTGAGCATTGTTTTGTGATAGTCTTACCACTACCTCCGCATGAATGGCAAGCTCTTTTGATTGCCAAAAACCCCTGAGTGTATGTAAGCTCACCTCTGCCGCCGCACTCAATACATGTAGCTTCGCCCCCTGGAGCTGCGCCTGATCCCCCGCAATCGGCGCATAGAACATGTCTAGGTATTACGATTTCTTTTTCAGTTCCTTCAATAGCTTCTTCAAATGTTATCTCAAGATTGTACCGTAGATCGCTGCCTCTCTGAGCCCTTGTTCTTGTGCCTGCGTTAAATACTTCTTCAAACAGATTTCCAAATATGTCATTAAAACCTGCGTCAAAATTTTGGTCAGAGAACATACTCTCTGATGACATGTGGCCAAAGCTGTCATATCGGGCCCTTTTATCAGGGTCACTTAGTATCTGATAGGCTTCGTTAATTTCTTTAAATTTTTCCTCGGCGTCTGTGTCTCCGGGATTTCTGTCAGGGTGGTATTCAAACGCTAGTCTCTTGTATGAGCGTTTAATTTCTTCGTGGTCTGCATTTCTTTCTATCTCTAGAACTTCATAATAATCAATGGATGTCATAAATCGTTCCTAGCTAAAATTGTTTAACTGTTTTTATCTTTTGCTACAACAACTAGTGCGGGCCTTAAAAGACGCTCTTTGAGCGTATATCCTGGGAGCATTTCCAAAAGAACTAACCCGGGGGCTATCTCATCAGATTCAGCTTGTTCAATAGCCTGATGAAGCATAGGGTCAAACTCACTTCCTTTAGAAGCATCAATAGCCTGTACGCCAAATTTCTCTAATGTATTTAAAAACTGTTTTTGGACTAATTTTACGCCGTCAATCACTGGTTTGGCATCTTTTTGATGCTCAGTGTGATCAAGTGCTCTCTGAAGATTATCAAGCACATTTAGCATCTCTTTTATGATCTCTTCATTACCATAAGCTATGCTATCTTCTCTTTCCTTGGACATTCTTCTCTTATAGTTATCAAAATCAGCCGCGAGACGCAGATACTGTTTGTTCAATTCCTCAAATTGGTTTTCTTCTTCATTGTTATCCGCAGATTCGTTTTCAATTTCTGAGGCCTCAAGTTCGGCGGCATTTTCTTCTTCAGTTAGCGGCTCAGTATCTTGTACCTTTTGATCTTTGTTCTCTGTATTCATAATTACCTCCAAAATCTAATTAATAACAAACAAATAAGCTGAAATTATGGATATTTAAAAGGGTTTTAATCCCTTCAAAATATAATAATTAAGTTCAGATTGTCAACGACGGATCATAATAACTTATTTTTTTGAAAGTTTTGCTATTTGACTCTGAGCTATACCTTCTAATACCCCACCGTCACTAACAATTAGCTCATCGGAAGAAAATTTCTCTAATGTCTGAAGTAATATGAGTGTTCCTGTTATGATTATGTCTTCTCTGCCTGTTTCAAGCCCAGGCATTTGAGACCTCTTGTTTATGGGAACCTTAAGTAGCTTGTTAAGAATAATCTCGGTCTTTGATCTGGATAAAATATGATCATTTATTAGCTCAGGCTTATATTTTACAAGCCCAAGTTCAATAGCTGCAAGGGTTGTGGGTGTGCCGGCTGTTCCGATTATTGTAAGATTGCTGTTTGTTGATTCAAAATCAGATAATTCTTTATCTAGAATATTCTTAATAATTGCAGTGAGTTCTGTTATTTCTTCAGGAGTTTCCAGCTCTTTTGATAGATATTGTTCCGTCATGTGAACAACGCCTAAAGGGGTGCTTGTTTGGTTTACAATTATTCCCTTTTGAATTAGTACAAACTCTGTGCTTCCTCCGCCAATATCAAAAATTAAGCATTCATCTGGCTCTTTGGATATTGAATTCAGAACTCCAAGAACTGTCAGCTCGGCCTCTTCGTCTCCTGATATAACTTCAACCTTTATTCCTGCTTCGTTTTCGGCCCTTTGAGTAAATTCTGACCCATTTTGTGCTTCTCTAACTACACTTGTAGCTACGGCCCTAGTTTTTTCAACGTTATATTTGTTTATCAAATCAGCGAAGGCCTTTAATGCTAAGATAGATCTGTTCATTGATTTTTGAGTTATTTGGCGAATATCTTTAGAAAAACCTTCTCCTAAACGAGTTATTTGGCGGTCAATATAGAGCTTGTTAAGCTCGCCATCTTGTGATTGATCGCAGATTAAAAGTCTTATAGTATTTGTGCCAATATCTATTGAAGCAGTGCGCAATGTTAGCCTTTTTGTATAGTAATAACAAGAACTTACTAATTATAGTTTAAGTTAAAGTTTAGCTATGTTCAAGCTTTGTATTAAGTTGGTTTTCTGTGCTATTATCTAAATATGAACACCTATTCTTCAGCTTCTTTAGCCGCTGAAGCCGCTTCTATAATTTTTGCAGCTTCCTGGTGAGGAACTTCCTCATAATGAGAAAAATCCATACTAAAAGATCCCCGTCCGCTCGTAATTGACCTTAGCTCAGGAGCATAAGTCAATATTTCTGCCATAGGTATAAGGGCGTTTATGATATGTGCGCCGGCCAAAGAGTCAACGCCCGATACTTTTCCCCTTCTGGAATTAACATCTCCTATAACATCTCCCATAGAGTCTTCAGGAATTGTTATCTCCATTTTCATAACAGGCTCTAAAAGCTGTGGTTTAGCCTCTTGTGAGCCTTGTTTAAAAGCCATTGACCCTGCTATCTGAAATGCCATATCAGAGGAATCTACAGCATGGAATTTGCCGTCAAATAGGGTTGCTCTCACATCCACAACCGGATACCCTGCCAAAATACCGGTTTTCATAGCATCAATGATGCCCTTTTCAACCGAAGGAATAAAGTTTTTAGGTATTGCTCCGCCTACAATTTTATTTACAAATTCAAATTCCCCGCCTCTAGGCAGTGGTTCTATTTCAATTGAGACCACTCCATATTGCCCCTTACCGCCGGTTTGCTTAACATATTTAGCCTCTGTGGTAGCTCTTCCCGTGATAGTCTCCTTATATGGGACCCTAGGGGTATGAAGATCAACATTTACGCCGTATGTGTCTCTTAACTTATTTACGGTGACTTCAACATGTGATTGACCAGTTCCAGACAGCAAGAACTCGTTTGTTTCCTTATCCATTCTATATTGTATGGTAGGGTCTTCTTCTTGAACTCTTGCAAGCGAAGGGTTTAGTTTATCTTCATCGCTTCTGGACTTAGGCTCGATTGCAAATGATAAAACAGCGGCAGGAAGCTCAGCCGGAGGAATTACCGTAGGATGAGATTCATCACAAAGTGTATCGCCTGTATGGGCTTCTTTGAGCTTATTTACTGCCACAATATCGCCACATTGCGCTACATTTACTGGATACTCTTTTTTGCCGATTAATCTATGGAGGTGTCCTAGTTTTTCTTTTGCACCTTTGGTGGAGTTGTAAATGGTAGAATCTGCCTTTATTGATCCAGAAAAAACCCTGAATATGCTAATTTTTCCAGCATATGGGTCTGATATGGTTTTAAAAATATATCCGGCAGCAGAACCGTTTTCTTCAGGACTTATTTGTGTATCCTCGCCACTTCCATTTGTGGCTGTTATTGGCTTTCTTTCCACTGGTGAAGGAAGATATCTGCAAATTCCGCCTACAAGCGCTTTTATCCCTATTAGGTTTGTCGCCGAGCCGGCAAATACTGGATAGATTTTGGCATCTAATATTCCTTGATGAAGCATCTTTATCATTACATCTTCATCAATTGTCTCTCCATCTAAATATTTGACTAACAGCTCATCATCAAGTTCTGCAACTGCTTCTACAATCTTTTCCCTTGCATCTTTTACATCGTCCAATATTTCATCCGGTATTGGGACTTGTTGCACATTACCGTCGCCGTCGTATGAATATGCTTTCATGTCCACAAGGACCACGACCGCGTCAAAGCTGCCTTCCTCGCCAATTGGGTATGTAAATGGAAGTGCTTTTATTCCCAGCTCATTTGAAATACTACTGACAGTATCTTGTAGAGAGGTGTTATCTCTATCCAGCTTGTTTACAAAAATGATTCTTGGGATATCACCTGCCATATCCCAATACTTTTTTGCTTGTACAGCTACATCTCCCTGTATTGCTTCTACAAGCAGTACAGCTCCGTCTACTGTTTTAATTGCACTTTCTGTTTCGTATAAGAAGTTTAAAAATCCGGGTGTGTCTACTAAATTTATAAGATTGTCTTTGGTTTCAAAGAATGCCACATGGGAGTTGATTGACATTTTTCGGTGTTTCTCTTCCGATTCATAGTCCAGAGTGGATGAACCGTCATCAACCTTTCCCAGATCTGCTGTGGCTCCATGCATATAAAGCATCGCCTCAGCTAGTGAAGTCTTTCCTGCGCCGTGGGGAGCAATAAGAGCAATATTTCTAATACTATCTCTACTATACTCTGCCATTGCGAATCACCTCCGCATTCTTTTTTGTATGGTGTGCTTACATATTTGCCCTGTTGCTTTGTGCTAGTCTCGGCTCCTTTTTATTAGATATCATAATGTATAGTTAGGGCTAATTTGATTTATATTTTCTTTTGAATCTTTCAACTCTACCTTTAGCCTCAGCTGCCCTTTCTTTTCCAGTATAGAAAGGATGGCAGTCGGCACAAACCTCAACGGAAAAGTCTTCAAACCTAGTAGATTTTGTTTTAAATGTTGTACCGCATGAGCAGCTAACATTCACATCTTTGTATTCAGGATGAATTCCTGCTTTCATTTTTCTTGCCTCCGCAAATATATACCTCGGTTGTTTCTATAATTGGAATACCCCAATAATTCATAATAAATTAACATTAATTTAACTACTGGGCAAATATTTTTTAGTTCACTAATAGGCTTTATATATTACAAAGGCGGCACTGGGCCGCCTTTGATCTGTTTTTTTCATTTTCTTTATACCAATATTATTTTTCAGTAAACTCGGCGTCAATAACATCATCGCCGTCTTTCTTGTCGTTATCAGCTTCGCTTGATGTCTGGTCTACATCTTCTGCTCCACTTCCATCAGCTTGCGGTGGTGCGCCGTCTGCTCCGGCTTCAGCACCTTCTGCTTGCTGCTTATACATAAGCTCAGCTAATTTATGAGAGGCTTGAGTAATTTTTTCAGTTGCCTGATTTATGGCTTCTGCGTCTTCGCCTTTCACTGCGGCTCGTCCGCTCTCTAGAGCCTCTTCAAGTTCTTTTTTCTCTTCATCAGAGAGGCTGTCCCCAAATTCCTTAAAACTTTTATCTGTTCTGTAGATAAGCTCGTCAAGTTTGTTTCTGCTCTCTACAAGCTCATGACGTTTTTTATCATCTTCTGATTTGTCCTCAGCGTCTTTAACCATAGAATCAATCTCTTCTTTGCTAAGTCCGCTAGAGGCTTCTACTCTAACTTTTTGTTCTTTTTGAGTCGCCATATCTTTAGCAGATACATGGAAAATACCATCCGCATCCATATCAAACGTAACTTCCACTTGAGGAATACCTCTGGCAGATGGTGGTATACCGTCTAAGATGAATCTGGCAAGTGTTCTGTTGTCACCTGCCATCTGGCGCTCGCCTTGAAGAACATGAATTTCTACAGATGTCTGATTGTCTTCAGCTGTCGTAAATACCTGACTCTTTTTTGTAGGTATTGTAGTGTTTCTCTCAATAATCTTTGTCATAACGCCGCCAAGGGTTTCAATACCCAGTGAAAGCGGGGTGACATCTAATAAAAGAACATCTCTTACTTCACCGCCAAGTACAGCGCCTTGAATTGCAGCTCCCATTGCCACAACTTCATCCGGGTTAATACCCTTATGTGGCTCTTTTCCAAAAAAGTCGGTAACAACTTTTTGAACCATAGGGATTCTGGTTGATCCACCCACTAGAATAACTTCATTAATATCTGCGGCTTTAAGCCCTGCGTCTTTAAGGGCCTGTTTTGCGGGCTCAAGTGTTCCCTTGATTCTATCTTCAATGAGCTGCTCAAACTTAGAGCGTGTTATTTTCATAACAAGATGCTTTGGCCCCGAAGCGTCTGCTGTGATAAACGGAAGGTTAACCTCTGTCTCTAGGGTATTTGAAAGCTCAATCTTAGCTTTCTCAGCTTCCTGTCTAAGGCGTTGAAGCGCCATCTTGTCATTGCTTAAGTCAATTCCGGACTCTTTTTTAAACTCATCAATAATGTATTCCATAACCAGCCTGTCAAAGTCATCTCCACCAAGGTGAGTATCACCGTTTGTGGATTTAACCTCTATCACATTATCGCCAACCTCTAAGATAGAGATATCA
>JBCCIH010000113.1 GCA_039028315.1 Thermodesulfobacteriota bacterium
ACTTAGTTGCTCGGGCTTGTGGTTTGCGGTGTAACGGGCGCTGCTTGAGCAGTATTTCCGTATATTGCTTTATAGGCGCCGTAGCTTCGAAGAATCCTTCTTATGTAATTCCTGGTTTCTCTAAATGGAACCTCTTCAATAAACTCATCTTTCTCAAGCCCATAAAACCTGACTTTCCAATCCGCAGCTCTATGAGGCCCTGCGTTATAGCTGGCAAGCGCAAGCTCAACATCCCCATCGAACTGATCGAGCACCTGTTTAAAGTAGAAAATTCCCATCTCAATATTTATTCTTGGAATTGTTAGCATTGATAAGCTAAAGCCGTTTATGCCTACTTGCCTTGCCACTGTTCTGGCTGTGGGCGGAATCATCTGCATAAGACCTCTAGCATCGGCTGGGGAGACAGCGTCTTTTTGAAACCTGCTCTCCTCTCTTATAATTGAATAAACAAGTAGCTCATCAACCCCGTATTTTTTAGAATAAGGGGCTACATATTCCTGATAACCCTTTGGATAAGAAAGCCTGTTGGCCTGCGGAAGGCCAAGACCCTGTGCAACTTTGATTGACTGATAATAGTCCTCAACCTGAGAGTACAGAAGACTAACCACAACAAGCTCTTCTTTGGTTCTTGATTCTTCTTCCATTGCCACTATCTCAAGCTGCGCTTCCTCCGGCATTCCTAGACTGATTAGCATCTGAGCCTTTTGTTTTCTTTTGCTTGCTTTAGGGTTAAGCGCAGTTGTCTCAGGGTTGGGGTTGGGATAAGCCGGACTGTAGCCGCTTTTCTTTTGAGCCATATATGTGTGGTATGTGGGAGTTGTAGATCCCGCAAGCTCTCTATACTGCACATTTGCTTCATTTAATTTGCCCTGTTTCTCAAGGGTTCTTGCTCTCCAGTACTTTGCATTTGATGCATTGAAGCTGGATTCAGAATCGATAAATGCTGAAAAAGTACCATGGGCCTCTCTGTACTGACCTTTTCTGTAGTAAATCCAGCCAAGGTTCCATGCCCCGTCCTCGGCGTATTTATTTCTAGGATATGATCTTATAAGAATGTCATAGGTTCTAATTGCCTGCTGGGTTTGACCGTTTATTTGATAAAGCCGCGCCGCATTATAAAGCCCTTCTGGTGCCAGCTGGCTGTTTGGGAATTGGTTGTGTATTTGTGTATAGACTGCAGATGCTTGTGAATCAAGCCCAAGCTTGGTTTTTAGCTTTCCACGCCAAAATAGCGAGCGGGGAGAGTTGATATTTTTAAGCACATTCTCTGCTTCATTATAGCGCTTGGTTTTAACCATGCAGATTCCCATATTAGTTCTAACTTCAGCGCTTTTGGATGAGACTTTGTTGTAGTTGTTAAGAGCCGAGCTGCATCTGGATTTATCAAATAGGATATTTGCACGCTGAAGGTAATCAGCTTGCGTTGGTACAAAAGCTATTCCTTGACTATTGCTTAAATTGGTAGCTGCTGCCTTAGCTTCACCAGAAGATTTTGTTTCAGGATACTCGACCCAAATCTGTCTATATGTTGCCATGGCGTCCTGGTATCTTCCTTGTTTTTCCATTGCCTCTGCCAGTCCATAAAGGTAAGAAGCTTTTAAGCTCCTTTTTGTCTCTTCACTGTAAAGTGATCTGAATATCCTCTCGGCATTAATGTAATCACCCGACTGAGTGTAAATAGTTCCCAAACGGGCAAGGGTTTTTTTCTTAAGTCCGCTGTCTGGGTACTGAGTTAATATCTTATTGAAGTATGTGGATGCATTTGCATAGTCACCAAGGTTCTCATATCCAGCGCCCTGGAAATATAAAACATAGTCACCTAGTTCAGGCAGTCCGTCTCCCACACTGTTTAGCATGTTTACGCCCTGCTGATACTGGCCGACTTTCACAAAGCAGTAGCCTTTTTTAAACCTGTCTTTAGGGTCTGCCGTTGCCTGCTGATAAATTTCTGACTGGCAATTAAGCCTAGTGGCAGCGTTTGAAGGAGGGCACATTAATATGCTCAGAGTTATTGTAGATAAGATTGCTAGTAAATATCTGTGATTCATATATGTCCCTCCATAGTTTTTGTGTCTACCTACCTTTTTGCCCTTTGAGGGTCTAACAAGTCCCTGAGCCCTTCACCAAATAGATTAAATGAAAATGCTGTAATAAATATCGCTAAACTAGGGAAAACAATTAAATGCGGAAATGTTCTTATTCCCTGCCATCCTGTGCTTGCAAGAGTCCCCCAGCTAGATTCTGGCGGCGCGATCCCAAGTCCCAGAAAACTAAGAGTGGACTCAGCCAATATTGCATACGGCACCGCAAAAGTGATTGTGATGATAAGAGGGCTTAGGATATTTGGAATAATATGTAGCCCTAGTATTCGTGATGGTGATGCCCCAAGACTCCTTGCAGACTGAACATAGTCAACGCCTTTAATTTGAAGCACGTTCCCCCTTACAATTCTTGCAACCCTCATCCATGCCGTAAACCCAAGTGCCAGTACGATTCCGAGCACGCCTCTACCTATTATAAGAGTGACCAGCACTATCAACAACAAATCTGGAAGTGAATAGAAAATATCTACCACTCGCATCATAAGCTCGTCCACTTTACCGCCCAAGTATCCAGAGATTGCTCCGTACAATGTTCCTACGATTAGAGCAATTAGCGCTGTTCCCAAGGCTACCGCTATAGAAACTCTCGAGCCATATATAACTCTGGAGAAAAGGTCTCTTCCCTCCTGATCTGTGCCCATAATGTTTACTTTATTTGGGGAGCTTAGTGTGTTTGAGAAATCCGTGTCGTCGTAGGCAAATGGGGCAATATATGGAGCAGCCACAGCTGTGGCAACGATTAATATAATAATTGCGCCGGTTATGAATATCTGAGCTTTTAGAAGCAATTCATATCTACCTTTATTGTGGTTATTACAAATATTAACTTCTATTTGAAGCGAAAGAAATAACTTTTAGCAATACAATTGATAAACATGCCGCTTTCATTTTGAAAAAGTGACTCTGTCACTTACTTAAATCCAGCGTTTGAATCTTCGTCTTTAAAGTAGTTGGCCCTTACTATAGTTTTAATACCGCCCCTTACGTTAAAGTCCCCTGTTACCTCTGCCCTTATGGGTTTGCAGGCCTCTACTATGTGGTCCAGAATTTGATTTGTAACATGTTCATGGAAAGCTCCCTCATCACGGTATGAGAACATGTACAATTTAAGAGATTTAAGTTCTATACAGAGTTTGTCTGGCACATATTTTAAATGAATTGTCGCAAAATCAGGTTGTCCCGTCTTTGGGCATACACATGTAAACTCGGGGCACGAAATGTCTATCTCGTATTCCCTGCCCGGATACTGGTTTTCAAATGTCTCTAGAATATCAAAATGCTTATCAGCCATTTCGGCTCCTCTTTTCTGTAAATTGATACTAGAAGTGTATCTAATACTATTGCTCTAGCAAAATACTTGACTGAGCACTCTTTATTATAAATACTAAAAGCTCTCTTTGGGGCATAGTATAACGGCAGTACGTCGGTCTCTGGAACCGAAAGTCAAGGTTCGAATCCTTGTGCCCCAGCCATCCCAACATCTAGATTATAAGACTAATTTTTTCGCTGTCTCAAATTTTGATTGTAATAAAATTTCATGTGTGTTACGCTCAGTAAGGTCTCGCAAATATATGAAAATGTGAGTATATGCTATATATATAACAAAATTATCTCTAATTAGAGGAGGGATTCCAAATGAGTGTAATGTTAATAGTAGATGCGAAGATAAAGGAAGAAAAGATCTCAGAGTATGCTGATTTCTTTGCAGAAATACTTCCTGATACAAGAAACTTTGAGGGCAATGAGGGCATTAGCCTCTGCGTTGATCAAGAAGATCCAAGCCGCATCTTCTTAGTAGAAAAATGGGCTGCAAAAGAGAATTATGAAAAATATCACCACTGGAGAGAGGAAAGGGGTGATCTTGAAAAAATCCGCTCATTCTTAGATGGCCGTCCAAACAGGGTCTTTCTAGATATAGTAAATGGATAGTCATTCGGTAACATCATGAACATCTGGCTGATCGTAGGTATTGCACTTCTTGTATGGGATATTTACGAAATAATAACGGGCAGCACCTGGATACATAGAAAAGTAGCTCGCGCCAAAGAGCCGGCGCTCTTTTGGGTACTAGTTACTATCTGGGGAATTTTAGCTCTCTGGGCTATATATGTGGGCCTAACTTAGTTCGGATTGTACTGAGCAAAGTTCTCTTCACTCTCAAAGTAGTAAATGCTACCGTCTGGCGCAGCGCCGATTACTGCATCAGCCTTGTCTACCTGTTTTCCGCTGATCGGATCAACAGCAACTCTGCTCTGAGGATTGTTCTTTATTTTAGCCTTGCACATCTCACAGCAGCCGTAGTAAGTTTTGCCTTCTACCTCAACCGGGATCTGCTCTCTTACAAATTCTTGGTTTGTGATCATGCAGACATACTTTGCGTCCAGTGGTTTTAGTGCTGAACTTTGCTCCGCCTGCACATGTGTACCCAATGCGGCGATAGCTATAACTACTACTAAGAATGTAAATAATGCGCTGTATTTTTTCATAATAAGAGCCTCCGTTTATATAAATAATAGGATAAGCCAATTTTTCCAATCTGCAAATGTTGTCATTCAAGATATACTAATTATATCGCAGATAATGGAGAAATAGTTTTATGACTGAGATTAAAGGCGACTGGGATATAGAAAGAGTTGAGCAGTATTTAAATCAGACTAAGTTTCCTCTAAGACTATCAGGAATAACGTCAAAAGGATATCCAACTGTATTTTCACTTTGGTATCTCTATGAGAAGGGGCATATATGGTGCGCAGTACAGAGTGACTCCTCAGTAGCAAAAATATTAACGGGTAATAACAAATGCGGTTTTGAGATTGGTCCCAATGTTAGTCCATATATGGGAGTCAGGGGAAAAGGAGATGCCGAGTTAATACCAGAAAAAGGCCCGGGAGTTCTGGAAAAACTCGTGGACAGATTTTTAGATGACGATAATGCCGATTTGGGGAAGTGGCTTCTTAGCAGAAAGGATACTGAGACTGCAATATGCATAAAGCCCATATGGATCTATTCATGGGATTACAGCCAAAGAATGAGATAAATCCCCCTTTGAACTTTAACTTAAAAAATAGTAACATTGAGATGTAATTAGTGCTTAGATTCATACACACAAAGGAGGCTATGAATGGCAATTATATCTTGGATTATATTTGGTTTGGTAGCAGGAGCTGTAGCTAAAATGATTCTTCCGGGCAAAGACCCCGGCGGATTCATAATGACAATTGTTATAGGTATCGTAGGCGCGCTCGTTGGCGGGTTTATTGCAAATATTCTTGGATTTGCTGGTGTTCAGCCAGGTTTTGATCTTCAAAGCTTCATTTTCGCAGTTATAGGTTCAATTGTGCTTCTTCTTATCTATAGAATGGTGAAAAGGTAAAAATTAGTACAGAATCTATCATGCCATCACTAAAGAAAGTCGTAAGTTTTCTTGATAAGTATCTAAAAGTTAATGAAATCGAGGACTCAAGCTGGAACGGTCTTCAGTTTGAAGGCCGCTCCAGTGTAGATAAAATCGCATTTGCTGTTGACGCCTCGGTCAAATCTTTTGAAGAAGCTGTGGAAATTAACGCTGATATGCTAGTGGTTCATCACGGCCATTTCTGGAGCAATCACAATCCCTCAATTTCTGGCTGGTCAAAAGATAGAATCAAAGTTCTCTATGATAACGATCTATCGCTATATGCATGCCACCTGCCGCTCGACAGACACAAAGAAGTGGGTAACAACGCAGAGATACTTAAACTCCTAGGTGCTCCAATAAAAAAAGAGTTTATGCACCATAAAGGTAAGAATATCGGATGGTTAGGGGAGAGAAAACGCGCGGTATCAATCACAGACATAGAAAGTAAATTAAATGATAAGCTAGATACAAAGTGCATAGTTCTTCCCTTCGGGACTAACAATGTAAAAACCATTGCCGTATGCAGCGGCGGAGGAAGCTACTCTGGGTTTTACGAAGCGCTCGAAATGGGCGCAGATCTTTATATAACAGGCGACACAGCTGAACTCTACTATACGGCCCAGGACTCAGGTATGAACGTAATATTTGCAGGTCATCACGCAACAGAAACTGTTGGTCTTAAAGCCCTATCAAAAGTTGTCCAAAAAAAGCTTAAAGTTGATACCACCTTTATAGATTTACCCACAGGGTTGTGATTCTCTAACCACTTTTAATTATTGACAACCCTACAGTCCAGACTTACAATATTTGTTTAAATTTTAGGAGGTTAATTGAAATGGGAAGCAGTAATATGGTTAAGATATTCGATACGACCTTAAGAGATGGTGAGCAGGCTCCAGGTTGCGGAATGACTGCTGAAGAAAAGCTACGTGTAGCGCACCAGCTCGAGAAGTTGGGCGTTGACATTATCGAAGCCGGATTTCCGATTTCTTCAGAAGGTGATTTCCAGTCTGTTAAAGTCATTGCCGATACAATAAGAGGCTGTGAGATAGCAGGGCTTTGCCGTGCTAACTACAGAGACATTGACAGAGGGTGGGAAGCTGTAAAGGGAGCTGAATCCCCAAGAATACATACCTTCATTGCAACCTCTGAGATTCATTTAAAGCATAAACTTAGAAAATCACAGGATGAAGTGCTTGAGATCATAAGCGGCGCTGTGAAGCACGCAAGAAACTATACGCCAAATGTGGAGTTTTCTTGCGAAGATGCCACCAGAACGGATCTTGACTACCTTGTAAGGGCAGTAGATCTTGCGGTTAGATCAGGTGCTTCAACCATAAACATCCCTGACACTGTTGGATACACAGTGCCCGAGGAGTTTGCCCATATTATTAGAACTCTACTTGAAAAGGTAGACGGGCTTGATGATCTAACTCTAAGCGTTCACTGCCATAACGACCTTGGTCTTGCTGTTGCTAACTCAACTGCAGCTGTTCAAGCAGGTGCACGACAGGTTGAGTGTACTATCAACGGCCTTGGCGAAAGAGCGGGCAATGCTTCTCTTGAAGAGATAGTTATGGGACTCAAGGTAAGAAATGACCACAACCCGTTTGAAACTCGAATAAACACCGAGCATATCTATCCGACAAGCAGGTTAGTCTCGCAAATAACTGGTATTAACGTTCAGCCAAACAAAGCAATTGTAGGCGCAAACGCTTTTGCCCATGAAGCAGGAATTCATCAGGACGGAGTTTTAAAAGAAAGGATCACATATGAGATCATGAGTCCTGAAGAGGTTGGTATACCTTCAAATAAGATTGTTCTTGGTAAACACTCAGGACGTCATGCATTTAGGGACCGCCTTGAAGAGTATGGCTATTTCCTAGATGACGATACCTTTATGGATGCTTTTGTTAAGTTCAAAGACCTTGCTGATAAAAAGAAATATGTTTTCGATGAAGACATAGAAGCTCTTATTAGTGAAGAGTTTGTCCGCTCATCTGATTTCTACAAAGTGTTATCTGCCAATTACTCAGGCGGAGTGGATATGCGTCCGGTCGCAACAGTAAGGCTATTAATTGACGATGAGGAAGTTACAGTTTCAGAGGTCGGTGATGGCCCGGTTGACGCAGCCTATCAGGCGGTGTCTAAAGCTACTGGTCTAAGCCCAACGCTAGAGACTTATAACGTTGCCGCTATCACAGAAGGCATAGACGCCCAGGGTGAGGTTACGGTCAGAGTCGAGCAGGACGGCGTAATAACTCAAGGCCAGGGAGCCAACACTGACATCGTTGTTGCAAGCGTAAAAGCCTACGTCAACGCTCTTAATAAACTCCGCTGGCGTAAAGAGCACCCTAAACGCGCAACTATGAAAGGGCT
>JBCCIH010000114.1 GCA_039028315.1 Thermodesulfobacteriota bacterium
AGGTATATTGCTCAACGTTACTGCATCGCCAGACTTTGGAATAGAAGAGCTTAACGAAGCATGCAACTACATAAAAGAAAGAGCACACCAGGATGTGAACTTGATCTTTGGATTGGTATTTAACCACGAGTTCAAAGAGGCAGTTCAGCTTACTGTAATTGCAACTGGTATTAATTCTGCCAGAGCGGAGAAGCTTCAACAGGTCGTAACGCAGCTTCCTTCAGAAGTAGGTGATGATGAGTTTGAGATACCTGCTTTTATAAGAAGGCGCGGCGTAAAAGAAGGCCAGTAATAACTCTAAGCATCTTATATTATTAAATAATATCACTTAAGGTGAGAAGTTTATTTTATGCTCACCACACTATGATTGCGTACTATCTGTATAGTTCTTGGGGGATCTTTTGGTTCATTGGTGGTGGATTATCTTCAAAGGATAGTTCTACTCGAGGGGCATCTATCCAAAGACTCTCTAGGTTGTAGAACTCCCTTAGCGGGTCATAAAACACATGGGCAACTACATCTGCAGAATCAACCAAAACCCATTTGCCCTCTTTATAGCCTTCTATTCCGATTATCTTCTGCTCGGATTCCTTAAGGGTTTTTTCAATCTGATCTACAATAGTTTTAACGCCTCGGTTGGAGTTAGCGCTGCAAACTAGAAAATAATCAGTTACGTCACTTTCTGACTTGACCTCTAGAAGGACCGGTCGTATGGCTTGTTTTTCCCAGGCTGCATGAGCAATTTGAATGGCTTTACTTTTAGAGTCTATTGAGAAGCCTCCCCGAAATATAGCTTTTCTGACAATATATATTTTTCAACATTGTGTGGTAGAAGATATTTGATTGATTGTTTGGATTTAACAAACGCCCTGATATCAGTTGAAGAAATCTCAATGCCTTTGATTTCAATAAATACGATATCTTTTCCAGTGGCTTGATTGGTATATGAAATCACGTTTTCGATACCATTATGATATCGAAAATCCTCTTTAAGCGCAAGTGGAACTTTGTTGTTTCCCTCTTGAGAAAACCCTGGTCTTGTTATTACTGCAAAGTTTGTGAGCTGAAAAAGTCTCTCGTAGTCTTCCCAAGTATCTATGTGATTAAAAAGCTCGTTTCCCAATATGAAATAAAATTCCGTATCCGGCTCGGTCTTTGTAAAGTGTTCTAAAGTGTTAATAGTATAAGAAGGCTTTCCCGAGTTTAGCTCGTACTGTGATATCTCAAAATAAGAAGTGCTAGAAATGGCTAGCCTTATCATCTCAAGGCGATCATCTGAAGAGGAAATGTTTGAATTCTCTTTATGAGGCGGCGCCGCGGAAGGGATAAAAACTATCTTATCCAACTTTAAAATTTGCCATATTTCTTCAGCCGCTCTTAAGTGACCAAAATGAATAGGATCGAAAGTGCCCCCAAAAAGTCCTACTCTTTTTCGCTTAGTTTCTCCCATAACTACCAATAAAGTCTAACATTTTTTGGCTATTTGATTAAATCAAGATTATAAATAGCCCTCGATCATTACCTCATCTTTTAATTTTTTAATCTTGGTGTTTTTCACTTGTATTGACTTTTTAATTGTATCTATTCCTAGATCCCCAATCATGCTGATACCCTCAGCGCCGACAATTTTTGGAGCATAGAAAAATACGACCTTATCTACTATTGCGCTCTTAATAGAGGAAGAGGCTACTTTGCTGCCCCCTTCAATTAAAACGCTCATGATCTCAAGCTTCCCCAATTTTCTCATTAGTTCATTTAGGTTGAGACGGCCATTGCTGTCTTTCTTAATACTTAAGATCCTAGTTCCTAGCGCTTCTAACTTTTCTATTTTTCTAACTTTAGATTTATCCGACGTGGCTATGATTATGTTGTCATGAATCTTCAGAAGATTTGAGCTAAGCGGAATTCTAAGTTTGCTGTCCAATATAATAGGTATTGGGTCTGAAGTTGTTTTCTTGTCTAACCTTACATTTAAGCTAGGGTTGTCTTTTAGAACAGTCTCTATCCCAACCATTATACCGTCTACCTTGTTTCTGAGTTCATGTGCATACTTTCTCTGAGTAGGGCTTCCAATCCATTTAGAATCCCCAGTGTGGGCCGCTATCTTGCCGTCCATCGTAGCCGCAAGCTTTAAGATTACAAACGGTTTTTTGGTCGATATATATTTTGTGAAAGCTTCATTTAATTCTTGTGCTTTTTCTTCTAAGAGCCCGACTTGTACTTCTATTCCGCTTTCCTGCAGCATCCTAACACCATTTCCTGAAACCTCTGGATTAGGGTCTAGTATTGAGACGTAAACCTTACGTATTTTCTTTTCTATTATTGCACCTACACATGGCGGGGTTCTTTTTTTGGTATGACAGCAGGGCTCAAGCGTGACGTATAAGTCTGCGCCCTTTACAGAGTTCTTTTTTCTCTCTGCATCATTAAATGCTGCTATCTCTGCATGTGCATGGCCTGCCTTTTTGTGGTAGCCCTGTCCGATGATCTTGCCATTTTTAACAATTACAGCACCTACAAGAGGATTGGGGCTTGTTGTCCCTTCCCCTTTTTTGGCTAGCCTAAGCGCCAAAGACATGTATTTCGTATGAATATCCATTATTGCTTAATTAGTGGACAGTTTGATCACCTGCATAAAATAGAGCTTCAACAAATTCATCGGCATCAAATTCCCTAAGATCGCTAAGGCTCTCTCCAATACCTATATATTTGACGGGTATGTTGAGCTCATCAGCAATTGCTATTATCACACCGCCTTTAGCTGTACCGTCGAGTTTAGTGAGAACTATCCCAGTAATTCCAAGGGCTTCATTAAACTGTTTTGCCTGTTGCACGGCATTTTGCCCTGTGGTTGCATCTAGAACCAACAGAGTTTCATGCGGCGCCCCATCAAGCTCTCTTCCGACTACCCTTTTCATCTTCGTAAGCTCATCCATTAAATTGCCTTTGGTATGGAGTCTGCCCGCAGTATCAATAATTAGAATGTCTATTCCTCTGGCCTCTGCAGCTTTTACAGCATCAAATGCAACAGATGAGGGGTCTCCGCCGCTTTGTCCTTTTAAAAACTCAGTGCCGACCCTCTGTGACCACACCTCGAGCTGCTCTGTAGCTGCCGCTCTGAAAGTATCGCCGGCTGCAACCATTACTTTTTTATCACCAGTCTTAAGCCTGTTTGCAAGCTTTCCTATTGTGGTTGTTTTACCTACCCCGTTTACTCCTGCAACCATTATAACAAAGGGGCTTGCGCTTGCGTCTATTGGCGCGCCTTGTGCGCTTTTTAGTATCTCATGTATTTCTTCCTTTAGGTTGTCCGTAATTGACTCAGGGCTGGTGAGCGACTGCTTGGAGAGTTTAGACTCTATATTTTCTCTTAACTTCATAGTCGTATTTACTCCCAAGTCCGCCATTATTAGAGTCTCTTCAAACTCATCCCACAGATCAGCATCAATTTCTTTTTTAGCGACAATACCGCCTAGCCCACCCAAAAGACCCGCTTGAGTCTTAGAAAGGCCTCTTCTAAGTCTAGCAAATAACCCTTCCTTGGTTTCTTCCTCTGCCTCCTCTTGTACTATTTTCTCAAGCTCTTGCTCTATTTCATCGGTTATCGCATCTTCTTCAACTAGTTCTGCAGGGATTTCCTCAGGGGCAGGTTTTTCAAAGATTTCAAGGTCCTCAGCCTGAAATTCCTGACCCTGTACCTCTGGAATTGCTTCTGCCGCATCGCCCTTAAACTCGGCTTCTTCCAGAGTTTGCTCTTGGGTTATTTCCTCTAGCTCACTTGGTGGTAAAGCCTCTTCTACACTTTCAGCCTCCCCCGGTTCTTCGGCTGTCTTTTGGCCAAATAGAGCTGCTATTACAAATGAGAGAACAACGATTATTGCGAATATTACCGCTACTGCTACAAGGTCTGAATATGGACTTGGAATGGTATTTAATATTGCAAATAAATCTTCCATTATTTATGAATCCTCCTTCCAAGGGTATTTAACAGTTCATAACAACCCCGGATAAGGCAAGTTGAAATTACATTAGCGCCTAAATAGATTTAAAAAGTAATATACTTTTTAGACCGCGCTTTTCAATATTATCTTATATCCGCAATTCTAAAACACTCTGCTAGCATGCCAAATATGATCCGTAAATATCGGTAATCATATAATGTTTTTTTGCCCCTTGCTAAGGATAAATCTTCTTAGCTATAATAATTAAAATGTCAGACGGATTTGTTCATCTCCACCTTCATTCACAGTATTCCCTACTTGATGGCGCAATAAAATTTGAAGACCTTTTCCCTCAGGCCAAAGAGTTTGGTATGCAGGCCATAGCGCTGACCGATCATGGGAATCTTTTCGGCGCTTATGATTTTTACAAGAAAGCCAAGGAAACCGGCATAAAACCTATTATAGGCTGCGAGATATATGTAACTCCAAAAATCAATCCGGACAATCCATCAGAAGGAAAAACACATCACTTAACTGTGCTATCAATGGATCAAAAGGGCTATCAAAACCTCTCAAGACTCGTAACAACAGCATATTTTGACGGATTTTACAGACGCCCGAGAGTAGACCATGAGCTTCTCGACAAGCATAACGAGGGACTGATAGTACTTAGCGGATGTCTTAACAGCGAGCTCTCACAGGCCATTTTTAGTAAAGGTGTAAAAGGAGCACTTGATGTTGCCGCCATGTACAGAGAAATATTCGGCGACCGCTACTATCTTGAGGTGCAGGCCACAGGGCTTCCTGAGCAAAAAAGGGTAAACAAGAAAGTTAAAGAAGTGGGCGAGAACCTAAATATACCTATTGTTGCAACTAACGACTGCCATTTCTTACACAAAGAAGATACCAAGCCCCATGATGCTCTACTATGTATCCAGACAGGCTCGTCAATAGCCGATGAGAATAGATTCAAGTTTCAAGGTGATCAGTACTATCTTAAATCTGAAAAGGAGATGATGGGAGATCTTGAGGGTTTTGAAGATGCGATTAAGAGAACTGGCGAGGTGGCAAAGAGGTGTAATTTTGAGTTTGAGCAGACCGGATATAAGCTGCCTGAGTACAAAGTAGAGGGCGATAAATCACTTGATGAATATATGCTTGAGCTTTCAAGGCAGAAGCTTCAGGAAAAGATTAAAGAAGGATTAATCCCAGAGGAAAAATTTGATGAGTACTCAGAGAGACTAGAGACTGAGCTTAAGATTATTCTCGAAATGGGATTCTCGGGTTACTTTTTGGTAGTTTCAGATTTTATTAATTACGCTAAATCAAACGGCATACCGGTTGGCCCGGGAAGAGGAAGCGCCGCGGGGAGCTTGGTTGCCTATGTGCTAGGAATAACAGAAGTAGATCCCATTCCATATAACCTAATTTTTGAAAGGTTTTTAAACCCCGAGCGTATCACAATGCCTGATATTGATATCGACTTTTGCGGGGAGGGACGTGACGAAGTAATAAGATATGTAACTGAGAAATACGGCTCTGATAAAGTGGCCCAGATCGGCACTTTCGGAACTATGTCTGCCAAGGCAGTTGTTAAAGATGTAGGCAGGGTGCTCGGTATCCCTTATGCAGACGTGGATAAGGTCTCAAAATTAATCCCCTCATTTAGAGGAAAAGTTTTTAGCATAGAAAGGGCTTTAAAAGAGGTAAAAGAGCTTCGAGACTTAATTAAAAGCTCGCCAGATCTTCAAGAAATGATAGAGCTTGCAAAACCTCTTGAGAACATGGTGCGCCATTCCTCAACTCATGCAGCGGGAATTGTAATTGCGAATGAACCGCTCGCCGATCATATTCCGCTTTATAAGGGTTCAAAGGATGAGATCGTAACTCAGTTTGATATGAACTCAATTGAGGAGCTTGGGTTTGTTAAGTTCGACTTTTTAGGCCTAAAAACTCTGACTGTAATTAATAAAGCCTTAAACCTGATAAAAGATAACTATGATTCAGATAAGTGGGTGGATATCGATAGGATCGCTCTCGATGATAAAAAAGTATATAAGCTTCTTACAACCGGACGTACTCGTGGAATCTTCCAAATAGAGTCCTCCGGGATGAAAGATGTTCTTAATAAGCTTCAGCCGACCCAATTTGAAGACCTCATTGCTCTTCTTGCACTATACCGCCCAGGTCCTCTGGACAGCGGAATGGTAGATGACTTTATTAAACGGAAGCACGGCAAGCAGAAAATACAGTTTCCACTTGAAGAACTAAAAGAAATACTAAACGACACCTACGGTCTGTTTGTTTACCAAGAGCAGATAATGCAAACGGCTAGCGCTGTTGCTGAATATAGCCTCGGAGAAGCTGATTTACTACGCCGAGCCATGGGTAAAAAGAAGCCTGAAGAGATGAAGGCTCAAAGAGACCGTTTCCTTAAAGGCGCTAAGCAAAAAGGTATTAGTGATAAAAAGGCAAAAGAGCTATTTGATACTATGGAGAAATTTGCCGAGTATTCATTTAATAAAAGTCACAGCACAGCCTACGCACTAATCACCTATCAGACTGCGTATCTGAAAGCTCATTTTCCCGCTGAGTTTATGGCTGCTCTTCTATCTGTTGAAACCGGAAATACGGATAAAGTTATTGCCAGCATCACCGAGTGCAAGCAAATGGGAATTCCTGTTCTTGCTCCTGATGTAAATGAGAGTATGGCTGGTTTTACTGCTTCGAATGGAAAGATTAGATTTGGTCTTGCCGGTATTAAAAATGTTGGGGGCAGCACAGTTGAAGCAATTATAGATGCTAGAGAGCAAGAAGGCGCATTTGAGAGCATATTCAATTTTTGCGAGCGTGTGGAGGGACGAAGACTCAATAGACGCACCTTCGAAAGCCTAATTAAAAGCGGAGCGTTCGACTCCCTGGGGTGTCACAGAGCTTGCCTAATTGAGTCTGTTGAAACGCTTCTGAGTTTTATCTCGATTAAACAAAAAAGCTCATCAGACGGGCAACACTCACTATTTGCATCAAATGATTCAATAGCAATGCCAAGTTTGTCGGACGTGGATGAGTGGCATGAAAATGAAGTGCTGGCTAGTGAAATGGAAGTTTTAGGATTTTATGTAACCAGCCACCCGATGGCCAAGTATGCCTCTGAGATGAATGGACTGAGCAGGCTTGATACAGAAGCACTATTTGAAATAAAAGAAAAAAGAGAAGTAAGCATAGCAGGTGTCGTGAGATCAATTGTGATTAAAAACACCAAAAGCGGATCGGGCATATTTGGCAACCTAGTGCTTGAAGATATGAAAGGATCTGTTGAAGTGGTTATTTTTGACAAGCTTCTACGAAAAACCCGTGATCTATTAGAGGGAAGGGTTGAGCCAATAGTAATTAAGGGCATGCTGGAGCCAAATGAGGACCAGGTGAAACTCAGAGCCCTTGATATCATATCGCTCAAGAGCGTAAGAAACGGCTCAACAGTTCACATAAGCTTTGATAAAGAATCCTCGACGCGAGACTACTTTGAGAAACTAAAGGATATATTGGACAAATACCCCGGCAGTGCTCAGGTCCAAGTACACATAAATACAAATGATGGAGAATCAGTTCTTGAAGTTGGTGATTATCAGGTAGATGTTCAGGATAAATTTATATATGATGTAGAAAAGCTTTTAGGTGAGGGAGCGCTTAGGTTAATTTAGCTATTATTTAGGGTAATTCTCTTGGATTACATTTTTTACTTTCTCTGGGTCATTTGTAATAACAAAAACCTCTTGAACTGATGTGCCGCTTCTGGCAATAAGCTTTGCGCCGCTGACGGTACTGTACTGATAGCTTACGATCAAATTCTCACCCGGTGTTTTCCCTACCTTGATACGACCTGGGAT
>JBCCIH010000115.1 GCA_039028315.1 Thermodesulfobacteriota bacterium
AGATTTTAATAAAACTAAGGCAGAGATTGAGATAATAAAAAGGGAAAAGGATGAGCTTGAAGATAAAGTCAAAGCAGAGGCACAGCACAAGCTAAATGAACAGCTCGCAATTGAAAAAGAGAAAATTCAAAAGTCAGAGCAGGAGAAAAACGAGCTCAAATTATCCGAAAAAGAACAAATAATAAATCAGCTAAATACAAAGTTGACTGAGGCGCAGCGCAAAGCTGAGCAGGGCTCACAGCAGCTTCAGGGGGAAGTGCAGGAACTCGCAATTGAAGAGTTTTTAAAAAACGCTTTCCCGCTTGACTCTATTGAAGAAATAAAAAAAGGAAAAAGAGGGGCAGATTGTCTTCAGATAGTTAACACAGAATATAGCCAGGAGTGCGGATCTATTTATTATGAGAGTAAGCGCACAAAGAATTTTCAGAATTCCTGGATAGAAAAATTGAAAGCTGATATGAGAGATGAGAGAGCATTGTTCGGCGTATTGGTTACAGAAACAATGCCTAGCGGAATGGACATTATGGGACAGATAGATGACATTTGGGTGTGTAGCCTTCAAGGCTTTAAAGGGCTTTCACACGTTTTAAGGGAAACTATAATCCGAATAAGCGATGCAACTGTATCTCAGGATAATAAGGGCGATAAATTAAATTTAATATATGACTACCTTACTAGTGAGGAGTTTAAAAACCATATAAAAGACATGGCTGACGCCTTTATTGATATGCAGAACGATCTTGATTCTGAGCGAAGAGCTATGGAGGCAATATGGAAGAAAAGGGAAAAACAAAACGAGAAGGTTATCAAAAATCTAAACATGCTCTACGGCTCAATTAAAGGCATCGCAGGAAATTCTATTGGAACAATAAAGACCCTAGAGCTACCCTCACCGGATGAGCTAGATTCAGAATTAGAAGATATTGAAGAAGAAAACGGTAAGCTGTTTTAACATATTGAATCTAACTGCCTATTATTAAACTATAATAAGTACTGAACCTTTTGACATATTTCTGGTTTCAGATAACTTAAAAGCCGCCATGGAATTCTCTGAAATTATATCAGTTGTGAGCGATGATCTAGAGCTAGTTGAGAAGGAGCTAGAGTCCAGCATACAGTCCCCTGTTCCATTGGTATATGAAATATCAAAATATCTTCTAGGAAGCGGCGGCAAAAGGCTTCGTCCTGCGGTGCTTCTACTAGCCAGCGGCGCCTGTGGTCTAACTAAAGACAAAGAAAGAATATATGGAGCCTCTGCTTTAGAATTAGTACACACGGCATCATTACTCCACGATGATGTTGTAGATGAAGCTACTCTAAGACGAGGGAAGCCATCTTCAAATATAGTTTGGGGAAATAAACCAACTGTTTTAGTTGGAGATTTTATGCTGGGAAAGGCGCTAAGCTTGATACAGGCTTGCCAGAATCTGGAAGTAGTAAAATCCATTACTGACGCTGCTGCAATGCTTGCAGAAGGTCAGGTGCTAGAGGTGATGAGCTCAAATAGCATGGTTGATATGACAGAGGATATATGTTTTGGCATCATCAAGAATAAAACTGCATCACTGCTTCAGAGCTGCGGTGCGGTGGGAGCCATATTGGCCGATGCGGGGCCTTCACATATTAAATCTTTAGGAGATTATGGTCTTAATATAGGTATTGCCTTTCAGCTAACTGATGACGCGCTTGATTACTCTTCAACTGAGCAAGAGTTCGGAAAAGCAGTCGGGCAGGACTTGATTGAGGGTAAGATGACGCTTCCTCTTTTCTATTCCATACAAAAATCCTCTAAGTCAGAGAAAGCTAAGGTAAATGAGATTATTGCTAAAGAAGGCGAGTTTACAGATGATGAACTGCATTATGTGAGAGAGATTGTAAGAAATTATCAAGGAGTTAAGCTCACTAACGATATGGCAGAGAGTTATATAGAAAAAGCAATAGATTCAATCTCAACACTTGCCGATAGTGATTACAAAAACTCACTAAACGCATTGGCGGAGTATATAGTCGAGAGAAGAACTTAGTCTGTGTTAATTTCGTACATCATAACGTACGCATCTTCGCCAGTATCAGAGTAGTATTTTTTTCTTGTTCTTAATGTCTTAAATCCCATCTTTTCATAGAGTTTTATTGCTCCCTTGTTAGAGACCCTCACCTCCAAAATAGCTAACTTTAGTCCTTGGTCCCTCGAAAACCTAAGACAGTCTTTTAGCAGCATCTCGCCAAGCCCGATTTGCCTAAAGTCAGGATGAACTGCGATGTTTAAAATATGGACTTCATCATATATGGTCCAGGTGACCATATATGCAACAACGCTGCCTGAGAACCTGATCACCCTTTTATAGGCGTTCATAGCCTTGATCTCTCTCTCGAATATTCTCTTTGGCCAAGGAGAGGGAAAGCTTACGTTTTCTATAGATACTATTTCGTCCAGGTCTTCTGGATAAATAGAGTCTATTTCATATTTAGCCGCTTTTTCCATATAACTCTATTTTTTCAGTTTTGAGGAGTATTGTCTAGATGGTTTGTTATTTTGAGAAATTCTGTAAGTAAGAGTTCAAAAGCTCCTGTGCTGCACTAAATGGGCTTTTTTCTCCGCTTTGTACTTCTTGTTCGAGCTCTGAAACTACCTTGGCTATGTCATCTTTAGAATAAAAATTCTGCTCAAGGCCATACACTATGGACTCATGCATCCACTTTTTGAGCTGCTCTTTTCTCTTATTATTTAAGATGCCGCTCTGGGTCATTTGATCTTGATGTAAGGAAATAATCTGCCATATATCATCTATGCCATTGTTCTCTAAAGAAGAGCATGTTGTAACTTTGGGAACCCATCCTCCAGGTTTTGCCGGGAACAAAGACATTGCATTTTCAAACTCTTTTTTTGCAAGTTGTGCGCGTTGTAAGTTGTCACCGTCAGCTTTAGTAATTGCAACTGTATCGGCCATCTCCATAATTCCTCGTTTCATGCCCTGAATCTCATCCCCTGCGCCTGCAAGAAGAAGGAGCAAGAAGAAATCAACCATTGACTCAACAGCAATCTCGCTCTGCCCCACACCTACTGTCTCAATAATAATCGTATCAAAGCCCGCGGCTTCGCAAAGAAGTATTGATTCCCTAGTACTCTTCGCCACGCCGCCTAGTGATCCCCCCGTGGGTGAGGGTCTAATAAAAGCTTTAGGGTGCATAGAAAGTTTTTCCATTCGAACCTTATCGCCCATGATGCTTCCCTTTGAGCGCTCACTGCTTGGGTCTATTGCCAGAACAGCCACAGATCTATTCTCATTGTTGGTTAAGTATAGGCCAAATGTTTCTATGAATGTACTTTTCCCTACCCCTGGTATCCCGGTTATTCCTATCCTAGTTGAATTTCCGGTGTGTGGAAGGCAGTGGCTAATTATTTTCTGTGCAAGTTCATTATGTTTTGGGAGGGTGCTCTCAACAAGTGTTATCGCTTGGCTTAAAATAGTGCGGTCGCCGTTTAATATGCCCTGAGTGTAATCATCTAACGAGAGTTCTTTTTTTTTGTTTGATTTACTCATCAAGCTTTTAGCCGGTCTGTTTTAAATTGCCTATCAATGTCTTGAGTACATCTTGAGCGGCCTTGGAAATAACTGTTCCCGGCCCGAATATAGCCGTTACACCTGAGTCATATAGATAATCATAATCTTGTTTTGGTATTACGCCGCCGGCAACTACCATGATGTCGCCTCTGTCAGCATTTTTTAACTCTGAAATCAGATCTGGCACTAGGGTTTTGTGTCCCGCAGCCAGACTTGAGATGCCGATTATATGAACGTCGTTTTCTATTGCTTGTTTTGCTGCCTCTTTTGGAGTTTGGAACAGAGGGCCGATGTCAACGTCAAATCCTAGATCTGCAAAACTTGTAGCGATAACTTTTGCTCCTCTATCATGGCCGTCCTGGCCCATTTTGGCAACCATAATTCGAGGCCGCCTACCTTCTAGGGCTGCAAATTCGTCTGCCATTTCTCTAGCTTTTACAAAATCTTTATCCTCAGACATTTCAGAAGAATATACACCTGAAATTGAACGAATTACAGCCTTGTATCTGCCAAAGATTTTCTCGCAAGCGTATGATATCTCTCCAAGTGTTGCTCTTTTTCGGGCAGCGTCAACTGCTAGATCAAGTAGGTTTCCCTCTCCAGTTTCAGCGCATTTCGTTATAGCTTCAAGGGCTTTACCCACTGCATCGCTGTCTCTTTCTTCTTTAAGTTTGTGAAGTCTTTCAACTTGAGATCGCATAACAGCGGTGTTATCTACTTCTAAAATCTCTATCTGGTCTTCCTCTTCCACCTGGTACTTGTTTACCCCGACAATGATGTCCTGCTCAGAGTCGATCCTGGCCTGTTTTTTTGCAGCTGCTTCTTCAATTCTCATCTTTGGAATACCGGTATCTATTGCCTTTGCCATACCGCCAAGCTCTTCAATTTCTTCAATAAGCTCCCACGCCCTGTGTGCAATTCTATCGGTGAGATATTCAACATAGTATGAGCCGGCCCAAGGGTCTACTGATTTGCAGATATTTGTCTCTTCTTGAAGATATATCTGAGTATTTCTTGCGATGCGAGCAGAAAAATCGGTAGGAAGGGCGATCGCTTCATCAAGCGCATTCGTATGAAGGGACTGAGTTCCACCTAGTGCGGCAGCAAGAGCTTCAACACAAGTCCTTACGGCATTATTAAATGGGTCCTGCTCAGTTAAACTCCAGCCGGAGGTCTGGCAGTGGGTTCTTAATGCAAGTGATTTTGGGTTTTTAGGATCAAACTGTTTTACAATCTTTGCCCACAGCATACGGGCTGCCCTCATCTTGGCAATTTCCATAAAATGATTCATTCCGATTCCCCAGAAAAAAGAAATCCGTGGGGCAAAATCATCTATATTCATTCCTGCCTCTATTCCTGCTCTTATATATTCAAGCCCGTCGGCAAGTGTATATGCAAGTTCAATATCTGATGAGGCTCCAGCCTCTTCCATGTGATAGCCGCTTACGCTTATTGAATTGAACTTGGGCATATTTTCTGAGGTGTATTTAAATATGTCGGCTATTATTCGCATAGAAGGCTCAGGGGGGTAAATGTATGTATTTCTTACCATAAACTCTTTTAGTATGTCGTTCTGAATTGTTCCGCTTAATTCTTCTGGCGGAACTCCCTGCTCTTCAGCAGCTACTATATAAAAAGCCATTACAGGAAGCACTGCACCATTCATAGTCATTGAGACAGATATTTCATCAAGCGGTATCTGATCGAAAAGAATCTTCATGTCCAAAATTGAATCTATTGCGACGCCAGCTTTACCAACATCACCAACTACTCTTTCATGATCAGAGTCATAGCCTCGGTGTGTGGGAAGATCAAATGCAACAGAAAGTCCTTTTTGACCGGCTTGCAGGTTTCTTCTGTAAAAAGCGTTTGATTCCTCTGCAGTTGAGAAACCCGCGTACTGTCTTATAGTCCACGGACGTGTCGCATACATAGTGGAATAAGGGCCTCTTAAAAACGGTGCAATACCTGCAGCGTAGTTTAGATGCTCCATTTCTTGAAGATCATCGTTCGTGTATTGGGATTTAACCTCTATAGACTCCGGCGTAGCCCAGCCATTAGATGAACTCTCTGAGCTTTGTTCAATTTTAATTTGAGAAAGTTCTATGTTTGAAAAATCGGGTCTCAATACTGTTCTCCCATTTAATCTCTAATGCCTAAAAGTTTCTGATATTTTGAAAGCGTTTCCAAAGCGTTTGACCTAACATGAATAAAATCTTGAACACCTACTTCTTTGAGTTGATCTATATGCTCTTTGGGGTTTCCTGCAACTATCACTATCATTTCCGGCTTTCTATCTTTAATCTGCTGGCAAATTTGAGGTGCAAATTCAGGATACTCTTTGTCGGAGCTGCATATCACGACAAGATCAGAGTCGTTCTCTATTGCCGCATCTACTCCGTTTTCAGCTGATTCAAAACCGATATTGTTTATAATTTCAAACCCTGCGCAGCCAAAGAAATTAGCACTAAATGAAGCTCTGGCAGTTCTCATTGAAGGGTTTCCAATTGTAAGCAGAAAAACCTTTGGTTTTTTAGCAGTACTCTCAAAGTGTCTTTCAGTCAAAATACGCATTTCCTCAAAAGCCTGAGCTCCTCTGTAGGGAGTTAGAGTTTTAATATCACCCGAAGCTGCTAGTGTATCTGAACTACTAGAATCAAGTTTGATCTTATCTAAAATGGTCTCTTGTAGGTTAGGATATTGATTTACACCCAAAATAGTATCTTTCCTAAGAGCTATATTCATATCTTTTTGCTTTTTAGTTTCTTCAATAGCATCTTGAATTGCGCCGGACTTAATTGATTCCAAAAATCCGCCCGTAGATTCTATCTCTTTAAATAGCCTCAAGGACTCTTTAGCTATTGAGTCGGTTAGTTTTTCTATATAGTAAGAACCGGCTGATGGGTCTGAAACTCTTTCTAAGTATGATTCGTTTTTCAAGATGAGCTGCGTATTTCTCGCCATTCTAAGTGAAAAGTCATCAGCTTGGTCTAGTTCGGAATCAAATGGTTTTATGGTTATAGAATGAGCTCCGCCCAAAGATGCGGCCATAGCTTCAACGGTTCCCCGCAGAAGATTTACGTAGGGGTCATACATAGTTTTATTCCAAGAGGAATTTGAAACTTCTATATGCATAAGTTTTGAGAGTTCATTTTTAACAGGATATTGTTCTATTATCTGAGCCCATAGGAGTCTTGCCGCCCTTAGTTTAGCTATTTCCATAAAATAATTTGAACCCACAGAGAACGAAAATGTGCTGAGCTCACATATTCTATCAATATCCATGCCCAATTCTGATAGCTGGTCTATATATTCAACTGCGGCACAAAGAGTAAATGCTAGCTCCTGAGTTATAGATGCCCCTGAGTTTTGAAAGTGTGAGCTGTGTATTTTTAGAGCTTTAAATTTTGGCAGATGATCAGCTAAGTTCGGAGCAGTTTTAGATAGTTCGCTTAGAATATCTGTTTGCTGTTTCAGAGATTTTCCTTGCAGCAGTAAATCTCCTAGCGGATCAAAGTCAATAGACCCTTGTATTTTGTTGAGATCGAAATCTCTATTTTTTGCTTCATCAATAAGAGTTGTTATGGCTTTTAGTGAATCCCCGCCAGATTGAAAGTGAATGTGGACACTTTCAAGGTCAATACCATTTAACAAAGTAGAAATGTTTTGGGCACTTTCATCTTCTCTTATTACAAATGTTATTCCATTTGCTCCGCCTAAAACAGCATTTTGGGCAAGCGCATTTGCGTTTGTAACTTCACCTGCGCTAATTTCTTGATTAATAGTCCAATCGTTTGATCTGAGATCAGAGTTTAGTAGATAATTAATGCTCTCTAAATCTTCTTTGGCATAAAAAGGATCAATGCTTAGATTCTCATAGCCTTTCCATATGAGTTTTTCAAACTCTTTTCCCTTTAAGTCTTTTACGACCTGATCCTTCCACTCGTTCTTGGATACGGAAGGGAAGCCTTTGAACAATTTTTCTTCTCTACCCAGCTCTTTACTCATCTCATTATTTCCTAATCTATTTGATAGACTAAATGGCCCAATAATAATAATTTAAATCGCTGTTAATGCAACATTTATGCTTGAGGCTAAAGGCTTTTCAAATAAACACAATACAGCCTCTCTTGTCCATAGTTTGTTGACCATATAATATTAAGATGATGAATACCAAG
>JBCCIH010000116.1 GCA_039028315.1 Thermodesulfobacteriota bacterium
CGCACCTCAACCAGCATACTTCGAGTAACGGTTCCGGGCTCAGTGGTATCCATAGCTGTGCCTGAGGCGCCAATTAATGATGCGGTGGGTGAAACCGCTGACCTGGAAGGCGGTATCGCGGTCGATCCCGATCTAAATATATATTTAGTGGATTCTGATTCAGACGATTTAGTGAGCTGCCGTCCGGGTGGTCCCTGTTTTTTGCTCACATCGGAAGAGGAATTTGAGGACGCCGCAAATGTTGATGATGTAGAGTTAGATGAGCCGATTCTTCTTGTTGGTGATAAATTGTATATTGCAGAAGACGAAGAATGCATGTGTATTTTCGTGGTAGATATAAATACCGGAGTACCTGAGCTGTTTCTATCTGAAAGCCAGCTTGCTGCTGCGCTAAATGGGGAAAGTCCTGACCCTGAAGGCGGATTGGCTGTTGATGCTGAGGGCAGGATTTATATAGGTAACGATGATGAGGAAGTCCTCGGCTCCAGTATTCTGCGTACAGGCCCCGACGCGAATACGAATCAGCTCTCATTATTTGTAACCAGTGCTGAGATGGCTGCCTTATATAACCCGGCTGATAATCCTGAGTTCGACGCTGATATGTGTATCATACCTGTACTCACATCCAATGTTCCGACCCTTTCCGAATGGGGAATGGTCGTAATGGCAGGAATTTTAGGCATAGTAGGATTTATGGTTATCAGAAGAAGAAAAACTACTGCATAAAATTAAATTCCTATCTTTCTAACCTAAAGGGGAGCTTCGGCTCCCTTTTTCTTATAATTCATCCCTAAATTCATATATATTTTTCATATCTATCAGTATCTGGTTCGAACTCTGGTGCATTAGGGCTACCATTTAACTACAGACACTTACATAACTTTTACTACTTCTATTGCAATCATATTCGGGATGTGAGCACCTATCGGTCATTCTGATAGATGAATGTCCTAGAAGCTCTTCAATAGTGTGTAATGGAACATTACCTTCTACAACCCTTATAGCAGCTGTATAAGTTAAATAGTGAAATGTATAACAATTCACTCAAACCTCGCATCTAAACACAATCTAATTGTAGATATTGTTCTGCTAAGTTTAGGTATATTTATATATAGGTAGCGAAATAACTATATGGAGGAAACAATGAAGGGAATACGTAGCGGTAGACCTGCTTCTTTATTAGTATTTAGTTTTATAGTTTTAATATCCACAATACATATTGGTTGTGATAGTGAAAGCAATTCCAACAATATAAGCTCTGATAACTCAGTAGCAAGGATTTGGAATGAAGAAATTTTAAATGCAATTCGTTTAGATACACCGGCGCCCACAGTTCATTCCCGTAATCTGTTCCATTTATCAATTGCAATCTACGATGCCTGGGCTGCATATGACAGCACATCGATCGGTTATTTGGTAAAAGATAAAGTGAGTGCTGAAGACGTTGAATCCGCCAGAGCCGAATCAATAAGCTTTGCCGCATATAGGGTCCTCACAGTTAGATATGCCAACTCCCCAGGCGCAGAGGATTCCTTAGCATCTTTTGACTCAACAATGAATAAGCTTGGATATGACATGTCCTTTACAAGTACTGATGGAAATTCTCCCGCAGCTCTGGGCAACCGAATAGCCCAAGAGGTTTTGTCTTACGGACTAACTGACGGCTCAAATGAGGCTGGAGGTTATGAAGACAACACAGGTTATATGCCTGTAAATGAACCTTTGGCTGTTAGAATTCTAGGTCCGGTCAATATGGATGATAAAAATCGCTGGCAGCCTCTAGACATTACAGGCAGGCTAACTCAAAATCAGCAGGAAGTGGGAGACATTCAGGTCTTCCTTGGACCTCACTGGGGCTATGTGAAACCTTTTGCCCTTGTTCCCAGAGACAATCCCGATGAAGATGTTTTTTTAGACCCTGGATCCCCTCCTTATCTTGGGGGTGAAGGCGATCAGTTATTTAAAGACGCTATTGTGCGCGTTATCCGTTTCAGCAGCCAAGTAGACCCTGATGACGGAAATCTTATAGATATTTCTCCTGGAGCTATAGGAAATAATAGTCTTGGAACTAATAACGGAACTGGATATAGCGTTAATCCTTTTACCGGACTTCCTTACGAGTCTAATATTGTTAAAAGGGGTGATTACGGACGTATTCTGGCTGAATTCTGGGCAGATGGGCCTGATTCTGAAACACCGCCAGGTCATTGGAACACAATAGCCAACTATGTATCTGATCATCCGCTTCTTATAAAGAGAATCGCAAATACAGGAGAAGAGTTAAACGATCTGGAATGGGATGTAAAACTTTATTTTGCTATAAACGGGGCGCTTCATGACGCAGCTGTTGCGGCCTGGGATGCCAAACGAAAGTATGACTACGTAAGACCTATATCCTCTATTCGATATATGGGCGGATTAGGGCAGTCCTCAGACCCAGAAGGAATTTCCTATCATCCCGATGGGCTTCCTCTAGTGCCGGATCTAATTGAGGTAATTACCGAAGATAGCACTGCTCCAGGTCAAAGACACAGTCAACTAGCAGGCTTTGAGGGATTTATTGCAGTTCATTCATGGTTGGGAGAACCTGAAGATCCTGAGAGCGAGTACAGCGGGACGGGCTGGATATTGGCCATACAATGGCTGCCCTATCAGCGCTCAAACTTCGTGACTCCTCCATTTGCCGGATATATTTCAGGGCACAGCACATTCAGCCGTGCTGCTGCAGAGGTATTAGCTGCTTTTACTGGAAGCGAATATTTTCCGGGAGGACTAGGGACATTAATAGCCGAAAGAGACGACTTTCTTGAGTTTGAAATAGGTCCTACAGAAGATATCGAGCTTGAGTGGGCTAAATATTATGATGCTTCAGATGAAGCGGGCATATCAAGACTATGGGGCGGTATACATGTGGACGTGGATGACCTGCAAGGCAGAATTGTAGGGTCCATGGTCGGCAAAGACGCCTATGAACTTGCTGCAGATTATTTTGACGGAACGATTCAATAATTAGGTATTAGAGCTGAATACCATTATGGAAAAATAGGGGTTTGTGATGATTAGACATCGATACCAAAACTCTAGAGCCAAGCGGAATCTGGACCGCATGATGCTCTAAACAGTGCAATGTCTCACCGCTATCCATAGAAACTTTATAGATATATGACCCTCCTTGGAATATTGAGGATACAATGGTTGCGTTAAACCTTTGCGTATCGGTATGAAGTTCAATATCATCTGGTCTCACCATGATCTCAAGCTCATTGGAATCATTTGTTCTATTGGGAAGATCAACATCACCAACAATTGTTGAAGCATGATCTGAGACATTACTTACAGAAATGAAATCAGCAGTCCCGACAAACTTGGCTATGAAACTCGATTTAGGGTTGTGATAGATTTCATAGGGCGAGCCTAGTTGTTCGAGATAGCCGTTATTCATTATCGCAATTTTATCCCCGACAAAAAAAGCTTCCTCCTGATCATGAGTTACAAATATCGCTGAGACTCCGTTTGACTTTAAGATATCTAAGATTTCCTCTCTTACATCTAATCTAAGACTTGCATCAAGATTAGAGAAAGGCTCATCTAAAAGCAATACTTTTGGAGAGGGCGCAAGTGCTCTGGCAAGAGCAACACGCTGCTGCTGTCCTCCTGAAAGCTCTCCGGGCATGCGTGATTCAAGCCCTTCTAAGCCTAGAAGAGATATATACTTAGAGGCAATTTTTTCCTTATCCCCATCCTTTAGTCCAAAGGTGATGTTCTTTAGAACGCTTAGATGCGGAAACAAAGCATAGTCTTGAAATACTAACCCCACGCCCCTTTTCTCTGGAGGAACGCCTTTATTATTTTTGTAGACGGTGCTGCCGCCTATCTCTATCTCACCCTGATCTGGTGATAAAAACCCGGCAATCAGTCTTAGAACGGTGGTTTTGCCGCATCCGCTAGGCCCCAAGAGTGAAACTATTTCACCAGGCTCTAAAGAAAAAGACATATTCTGAACCACTGTCACAGAGCCAAATGATTTCGTAATATCCTTACATTCTAAAATATGATCCAAATTACAAATCCCTCCAAGTGAATTTGCTTACATATATTATAGCTACCAATAGAGTATAGTGTAGCATCAATTACTAAACCCAGATTATTTGGCAAAAAATCAATTATTAATTCTTTTAAGCAGAATAAATACCATAGGTACTGAAGCAACTAGCATCAAAACCAAAGAGTACATTGCCCCTGCAGCCAGAAAAGTTTCAGATGTAGCAGACCATATTCCGGTTGCTAGAGTTCTAAATCCATATGGGGATAATATCAGTGTTGATGGCAGCTCTCTCATTGTTAGCAAAAAAGCCAAAATAAAACCTGCAAGTATTCCTGGTTTAATCAAAGGAAGCGTAATCCTGGCAATTACCTGAAAACGGTTTTTCCCCAGACTTCGAGCGGCATCTTCAAGATTAGTGTTAATCTGGAGTATCAAATTTCGCATAGTCCCTATACAAATAGGGAGAAAGAGAATTACATAGGCGGCTATGAGCAATATGTAGGTTTGATACAAGGGCCTTAGAAACCTTATGCCTAAAAATACGATTGATAATGCTACTACAACACCAGGCAGTGCGTAGCCAACATAGACTATATTCTCTAAGAATCTGGACATTTTCCCTTGGTACCTACAGGAAAAATATGCAATTGGAAATGCCGTAATTACAATAACAACAGCTGCAACCAGACTTATTGTTAAGGAATTAAAAGCCATGCTGAGGACATTACTAAAAGCCTGTCCAGTGGTTATACCCAAATACAGCCAGTAGAAAAGAACTGCTGAGGGGATTACTAGGCTAAGTAGAACCAGTGCTGTTAGAAAAAGTATGACAGGTGTTTTCCATGCCCCAATATCTATATATGAACTAAAACTGCGTCTTAGCTTACTGGTTCCTGAGCTCAACTCATTTTTACGTATTCTGCTTTCAAATATTATGAATATGGAGGCAAGTAATAGCACTAGCGTTGAAAGAACCGCTGCAACATCAAAATTAAATGCCGATTGGTACTGTACATATATGGCCCAAGTAAAGGTTTCATACCTAAGAAGCGAGACTGCGCCAAAGTCGCTTAAAACCATCAGCGATGTGAAGACCCCGCCTGTAGCTATAGCGGGCTTTAGCTGAGGAAGTATTACTTTGAAAAATGTTTTAAATGTGCTGTATCCAAGGCTATGTGAGACTTCTTCAAGTGAGACATCAAGCTTTGACAATGACGCGCTGACTGGCAGAAGCATATAAGGAAAACGAAGAACTGAAAGCACAATAAGAGAGCCCCAAAACCCGTATATCTCAGGAAGACGCTCAACCCCAAATGAAGAAAGCATGCTTTGAAATAAACCGGTAGGTCCAAAAGCTGCTACCATTATAAACCCGCCAACATATGAGGGTATAACAAGCGGAATCACCGTTAGAGTTAGCCACAGTCTCCTAAGCGGAATATTGGTCCTAAATAAAAACCATGCAAGAGGCACGGAAATAAGAGCTGAAACAATAGTAACGCTAAATGCAAGAACCAATGTTCTCACAATTATGTTAAACGTACGCCACCTAAAAATTATCTCTAAAGCTTCATCGCCAGTGCCAATGGTTTTTACAAACAGATATATCAGCGGAATTGATAAAGCGGCAGCTATTACCAGAGAAATTATGAGTAATGAGATATAAAACCAATCATTTAACCGCGCAGCAATAGCATTCATATATAGTTTCTGATTTTAATCAGATCAAGGTATTATCTCAACCCCTCTTAAAATCGTAACTGTACCCTGCAAGTCATTCATATCGCTCATCTCAATCTTTGGACTATTAATATCAGCAAGTGGTTTCAACATTGGATTTATTTTCACTCCCTCAACAACTGGGTATTCATAGTTCTGTGAGGCGAAGAATTGCTGAGATACCGGTGAGAGCATAAACTCAAGAAACTCGATGGCTTCTTCTTTGTTTTCTGAGGTCTCAAGCACACCGGCGCCGGCAACTAGTATTAATGCCCCGGGGCCGCCTTCTTCTATATGATAGTTTCGCGCGCTAAAGTCCATACCCTGCTCTTCAAGAAAACGATAAAGATAATAGTGGTTCACAAACCCAACCTCAACCTCTCCGTTTGCAACCGCTGCAACTGTGGAGGTATTATTTGGAAAACTCTTAGGGTTATTTGCATTTATTCCGTTTAACCATTCTTTAGTTTTTTCATCTCCCCATATTTTCCTCATTCCAGTGACCATTGCTTGAAAAGATCCGTTTGTAGGAGCCCAGCCGATTTTGCCCTTCCACTTGGGGTCGGTGAAGCCAAACATATCGTCAGGCAAATCTTGCTCTGTCAACATATTAGTATTGTAGACCACTGTCCTTGCACGACCTGAGGTGCCGACCCATTTTTTATCATCTGATTTGAATTTATCATTTACCTCTACAAGAACTTCATCAGGGAGGGTAGTAAACTTATCTTCTAGTGCTCCTAACCCAGCCGGGTCCTGAGCAAAGAAAATATCCGCAGGACTTTTATCGCCCTCTTCTAAAATTGTTGCAGCAAGCTCTGATGTGCCGCCATACTTAACCCTGGTATCAATGCCAGTAGCCTCACTAAATTGCTCAATTATCGGGCCTACAAGCTTCTCACTTCTACCAGAATATATAGTAAGTGTCTTTTTTTCATCATCACTCGTATTATTAGTGCAGGATACTAGTGGTATCATCAATAAACACAATAATAGTAATGAGTATTTTTTTAGTGATAATATGAACATTTCAGCTCCTTTGTAACCTTGAGTAAATTTAATCTAAAGTATGCCCGATTAAACCCAAAATTATCGTTTATATTAATAGTAACTAAAATAAACCCGGATAGTGCCAAAATTCAAGTTAATATTAATAAATATTAATGAATGCAAATGGTTATGAATGATAATGATTATCGTATTCAAATAGGGTATATTTTTTAGGGTATTATTACTGTAGTTAAAGGAAATCATCATGAAGAGATCATTAGCTCTAATATTATTCTCAATATGCTTTGCCGCTGGATGCGCGTCTAAGAACAACGTTCCCGAATCTCAAAGTGAATCATATTCAACACAGCTCACACAAAGCGAAGAAAGATTATATACATTCAGCTGGTCTTATGATCAAAATAGCGAACTTAAACCCAGGGGCGGAACCTCAATGGGCGCGCCTGTAGTTCTGGATGAATCGGAAAATACTGCGTGGTTGTCTATTTATGAGCCTGGCATAAGCGACTTTGAACGAGATAGAAGAGCCATATTAGCAATGGCCGGAGATTATAGAGTCACTTTTGATTTTATTGAAACAGTACCTCTTCGAAGTGGATATGTAATTAAAAACCCCTACCACTCCTGGGCTACGGAGTTTGTGGAGGTCATAGAAGACAAAGGAGATTTCATAAGTCTTCAGCACATTTTAGTTATGTACATAAAAAATGACGAGGGTGAAATTGAGGGTCCTATGATAGTTAAGCATTGGCGTCAAGACTGGAAATATCAGGACACTGATGTGCTTGATTATATAGGCAACAGTACTTGGCAGCTTAAAAAAATTCCCGCTGCAAAGGCAAAAGGAAAATGGTCTCAGAGTGTTTATCAAGTTGATGATTCACCAAGATACGGCGGGATTGGTGAATGGATTCATGATGGCAACTATTCTTCGTGGAC
>JBCCIH010000117.1 GCA_039028315.1 Thermodesulfobacteriota bacterium
CTGAAAATAGGATTGTTGATCTTAGCACTGTTGAGCCCTCACCCTATGCTCATACTTTGTCTAAAGAACTTACCAAAGACCCTAGACTGATTGAAGTAATACTTAGCGAGACTACCAAGATAATCAAAATGGATCAAAGGAAGCCCGAGAAAGGCCGGCTTATAGTTGAGACAAGAGGGGGTATTATTACCGCCAATGCAGGTGTTGATGCTTCAAATGTTTCAGGCGGAGATATGGTAACCCTTCTTCCAATAGATTCTGATGAATCTGCAGACAAATTAGCCCACGGATTGAAAGAAAAATGTGGAATAAACTTAGCTGTCATAATCACCGATACAGTGGGGAGACCTTGGCGAGACGGACTTGTAGATATAGCGATAGGATGCTCAGGCATAAAAGCGCTTAAAGACTACAGGGGAGAGACAGATTCAAAAGGGTTTGAGCTAAATGCAACTGTTATGGCTGTGGCTGATGAAATTGCTTCAGCCGCCGGCCTACTTATGGAAAAGGCTGAGTCTGTACCTCTTATAATTGTAAGGGGTTATGATTATGATCCAAAGAGCATTGGAGCAAAAGAGCTTATCAGAAATGCTGAAGACGATCTGTTTCGTTAAGACTTAAACATAACAATTATGATAGAACTTGAGCGTCAATTTATAAAGATTGCCCACCGAGGCGCCAGTGCCTACGAGCCCGAGAACACACTTAAATCTTTTGAAAGAGCCATAGAGCTAAAATCAGATATGATTGAGTTTGATGTAAGAGAGTCATTAGACGGTCATCTGGTGGTTTTTCACGATCAAACAGTTGATCGCACTACCAATGGCTCAGGCCATATCTCGCATAAAACACTTAGCGAACTTAAAGAACTGGATGCAGGTCATGGGGAACAGATACCAACCCTTGAGCAAGTTATAGAGCTTGGAAAAGGGAGGGCTAAATTTGTGTTAGAGATTAAGCAGGACAGGTTAGAAGAAAAAATTGGATCGTATTTGCTTAAGAACGATTTATTAGACGATGTTTATGTAGTATCGTTTAAACCTAAAAGACTTAAAATGTTAAAAGAGTTAAACCACCGCATCAAGACAGGTTTGATAGTTTTTGCCTCCCTAAATCCTATTGGTCTTGCACTTAACTGCGGCGCAGATTTTGTAGCACCCTTTAGATGGTTTGTTACTGATTCTCTGGTAAAGAGAGCCAGGGATAGCGGGCTTTATACTTTCACTTGGACTGTGGATGAAACCATAAAAGCCCATAGCATGAAACAAAAGGGCGTAAGCGGCATAGTGACTAATAAGCCTGATATTATTTAGCTAAAAGCGCGACTGAAACGATCGCGAATCCAATTCCGGCCATCTCTCTTATATCTAATTTTTCGCCCAAGAACACTAATGCCAGCACGACGGTAAGAGCAGGATATGCGGCGGATAGCGGCGCTACAATTGAGAGCTTGGCGTACTTGAGCGCAACTATGAATAGCACTGTACCAACTCCCCAGCATAAACCCATTAATATGGCAGGGTAATTGATAGAAAAGTTTGTAAAGATAGTATTTCTATAGTAGATAACAAATGTTGTAAAAACTGTCAGAGTTCCAACCGCTTCAAAGAAATAGACCCTGTAGGGAATATCCTTTAATGAAGCTACCTTTCCAAAGAAACTTCCAAATGAAAAGCAAACTATCGCTAGTAATATTAAGATAAACCATCTCTCGCTCATTGTGATCTCCTATAATAAAATTTGAACTCTCTTAGATTTAGAAACCAACATTAACATGCAGTTAACCTTTCCTGAATATCTCCTTCATACGGGAGTGTTGTAATGAGAATGCCACCTCTTATCCGATCCGAAACACTCCCAAAACCTTGGGTCCTTCTTGGCTACTGAGGGTGATGGAATAATCACCCTCAGTCTTTTCACAAAAAATATTTGTAAAATCAGTTAATCATATCTTAACTATTTTATGATAGGATTGGTATGTAGATACACATACAACCTAATATATGGGAGACATGAAATGAGTGAAGTAACAGAATATAAACCCGGTACTTTTTGCTGGCCGGAACTTGTAGCATCCGATGTAGATAAGGCTAAAGAGTTTTACACAAAACTATTTGGTTGGGACATTGAAGACAACCCCATTGGTGAAGACATGGTTTATTCTATGGCTAATTTCGACGGAAAATACCTAGGCGGTCTCTATCCGATGTGGGCTGAGCAAGTTGAACAAGGAATACCAACACACTGGGCTAGTTATGTATCAGTAGCTGACGTTGATGAATCAGTGAAAAAAGCCCAATCCTTAGGAGCTAATATTGTAATGCAGCCTATGGATGTATTTGATGCAGGCCGTATGGCAGTGGTTATGGACCCAACTGGCGCTGTGTTTTCCTTATGGCAGCCATTAAAGCATATAGGTGCGCAGATCGTAAACGAGCACGGCACATTAGTATGGAACGAACTTGCAACTAATGACACTGAGAAAGCAAAAGAATTCTACACAGAGCTATTTGGCTGGACTTATGATGAAATGGATATGGGTGGTGGTATGACCTACACGGCTTTTAAGAATGGAGATTGGCCTGCTGCAGGAATGATGGCCATCGGTCAAGACATGGGCGATATGCCTCCTACGTGGTCAGTATATTTTGCAGTCAACGATTGTGACAGCAGTACTGAGGAGGCAACAAATCTTGGCGGTCAGACCATAGTTCCACCAACAGACATTCCGGAAGTAGGAAGATTCTCTTTTCTACAAGACCCTCAAGGCGCAGTATTTGCGATTATTAAACTACTAAACCAGCCAGAATGATAAATTAATATATGATAGAAGGCAGGGCATAATGTCTTGCCTTCTATGTTTTCCGCACTTCCTTCTTATAGAGACCTTTTCCTCAAAGTGTTTCTCGTCCTCACATGAAATTCGGGTGGTTTGTTTTGAACCCACTTAACAAATTTTTGCACATTTTCATTCTCAAGTATTCGCTCAATTGTGTGGTAATAGTTTAAGAGTTCCCTTTCAGTAAAATTTGCATGAATAGTCCTATGACAGATTCTGTGAAGAAGCACTATATCTTTACCTTTAAAACTTTTAGGAATTAAATGATGTTTACTAGGCTTTTCGGGGAGTGGTCTTTTGCAAAGTGGGCAGTTATTGGCTTGGTCCATGTCGATAATAAAAAGCTAAAAGTTCATCTGCCTTCTTTTAATAAATGGAGTATGTACTTGGTCCTTTTTATAATTTCCTGTAAGTGCATACAGAATCATATTAATACCAAGTCTAAAAGCACGTTCTCTCTGAGCCTCTCCACCAGGTATCACCTCATATTGCCATTTGCCAAACTCATCCTCAGACCAAGCGCCGCCTAGATCATTTTTGGAATACAAAACAGCAGTTCTATCTTCTTCCCTAAAAGTTATTCCCTCTAAATAGGGCTGAATAACTTTTCTCCCGCTGGCAGAGTTTAGTATATAAAACGATTTGTTCACTACATGGTCATGCGGTATTGGAGCAAGTGGTATTTCTGGCATGATATTTACTAGCTCGGCTCTTATCTGAGTATCAAAACTTGAGTCCTGCTCACCTGAAGTGTCATCGATGATTAAAGTTCCACCGAGCTGAAGATATTTCCTTAGCTTTCTTCTTTCTTGTGCGCTAAAGGATGTAAAGCTGCTATCACCGGACATGTATAGGAAGGGGTATTGAAATAGATCCGGATCAGTCAGTCTTAGGCTCTTTCTCTGATCAGAGCTATTTACACTTGTTCTAAGCTCAAGCGTACTCATTAGCCTCTTGTATGCCCTCGGTCTTGTATCCCAGTTTCCGTCATAAATAAGTTGAGCAAATTTAAACTCTGATCCCTCATATAGTCCTAAGAGAGGTAGTGATATTAACAGGAGCATTAATAATGCAGCTGTCCTTGTGCAAAAGTATTTAGTGTTCAAGATATTAAAATATTGAGGGGTTTATAGCTAGGTGTCAAGAAAATATAGAATTACGTAACCCAAAAAAGCATAAAAAATCTTTACTATTTCAACAATAGCTAAAATGGGAAATATTATTCTTATGAAAATACCAAGCGGAATCTTCTTAAATCAGTATAGAAGAAGTTTACTCAGAACCAGCTTTAACTACTTTTGTAGCTTGCGGTCCTTTTGGTCCGTCTGTTATTTCAAACTCTACAGCTTCACCTTCTGCTAGACTCTTGTAGCCTTCGCCTTCGATAACACTGTAATGAACGAATACGTCTTTATCTACCTCATCGGACTGGATAAAACCGTATCCTTTAGAACTGTTAAACCATTTTACTGTACCCTGCATTAAATAAAGTCCTCCTAAGAAATCTACTTCAAAACCAATATCGCACTTTTTAATCAGTTTGTCAACAGATTCTTTTAGCATAGATTTGATAGCTAAATCACCTTGCGATAAGGTTATATCTTAAATTATTGTATTTTGAGTTCCCATAGTATATTTAACTAATGCAAAATTACAGAGATATTTTCCCTATTACGAAAGATTTTATCTACCTTGAT
Source organism: Thermodesulfobacteriota bacterium (assembly GCA_039028315.1). Lineage (NCBI taxonomy): Bacteria > Pseudomonadati > Thermodesulfobacteriota > Thermodesulfobacteriota bacterium. The sequence goes on from JBCCIH010000117.1 coordinate 4,537, forward strand.
CACGCTGGGGTATCCCCTGTTTCTCTAAGAGTTAAGAATTCAGTTGATGAGTTCCTTCAAAACGCAAGCGGACAAACCAAGATGGATTACAGTCTGTGGGGAGAAAGGATAGAACAGGTCAGGGCCTCGTGTGCCAAGCTTATAGGTGCCAAGCCCAGTGAAGTCGCATTTGTAAAGAATACATCTCATGGAATCTCTATAGTCTCATCAGGTCTAGATTGGAAAAAAGGTGATAACTTAGTTGTCTTTGAAAAAGAGTTTTCTTCTAACATATATCCCTGGCAGAGCCTTAACGATAGAGGCGTAGAAGTAAGGTTAATTCCACTTAAAGATGAGAGAATCCTGTTTGAAGACATTGAGAACTTAATTGATTCCAGGACAAAGCTGATAACAATGAGCACTGTGCAGTCAGTGAACGGGTTTATGATAGATCTAAATAAATTAGGTGATTTATGCCGGAGCAAGGGAATACTCTATTTTGTAGATGCTATTCAGAGTTTAGGCGCAGTATCTATGGATGTTGAAAAGTCTAAGGCAGATTTTCTTGCGGCTGATGGCCATAAGTGGTTATTGGCTCCCGAGGGAATAGGGATTTTTTATTGCAGAGAGGAGCTGGCAACTCAAATCAAGCCTAGTCTCATTGGTTGGAAAAGCGTCGAAGATGATCTTAACTTTGAAAGCTATGACTTTAAACTCAAAAATAATGCGCTCAGGTTCGAAGAAGGATCTATGAATACTATGGGTATTTATGGACTTGGAGCAGCCGTGGATCTACTTTTGGAAGTTGGGGTTGAAAATATTCAAAATCATATTCTTGGGCTTGGAGATCTAATAATAAATGAGGCAAAGAATAGAGGTTTTGATATTAGAACACCTTTAGACCATAACGAAAGAGGGGGCATAATCTCCTTCTCTGGAGAGTTTGAACCTAAAGAAGTCGCCGAAAAACTTTTTGAAAAGAACATAGTCGTAAACAATAGAGGAGGAGCTCTTAGAGTCTCTCCACATTTTTATACCACTGAGCAGGACATTTTAAAATTCTTTGATGCCCTGGATCAACTTTTATAGCCTAAAGAGAGTGCTAATCAATTAGAAATACCCTTATGCCTGTGATTCCTACAACTGTTCCAACTAAAAGACCATAAACAAGATGTCCAACAAGGTGTGCTATAGCTACCTCAAACCCGGCATTACGAAACTGCTCAATTGGGTGGTGCTCGGCAACCATAATTACTAACAGAAATGCGAACGCAACACCGTGAAATATCCCTATCATGGCTCCTGCTCCTATTGCTCCCACAAGAGAGTCAGGTGAAAGCAAACTTATCAGGAGTACATAGAGAAATGCAAAGAGGATCCCTGAAATATAGTGTAAAAGCAGACCTGGCCCAAGAGCATTTTCGTAGGACTTTGTGAACATACTGCCTATAGCTCTTATCATGGCAGCATTAGCTAGCCCAGTGCTGGTAATAAACCACATCACTAGACTCATGCCAGTAGTACCGACAATACCCGCCGCAATAGTCGTTAAGAAAGCGTTCATCATTTTCTACCGCACCTCCTTAGTAAATGTTTTTAAACTCAGCCCCCATTCTTCTAAAGAGAAAACCACTAATGAACTGTATATTTAGATGATAAACCCATATAGTACATAGTTTCAAGTACTATTTGCTTAATAAATAATTGACATGGATTTGTATTTGTAGATAATTATTTGATCTTGCTAAGGCCAAAAAGGGAGAATTTAATTGAAGAAAAAAACGGATAAGTCCAAAAAACCTGTAAAACTGCAAAAGTTTTCGTCAATAGTTGTTGACGGCGCCGATAAAGCCCCAAATAGATCAATGCTCAGAGCTGTGGGGTTTAAGGATAAAGATTTCAAAAAGCCAATAGTCGGAATTGCATCCACATGGAGCATGGTAACTCCATGTAATATGCATATAGACAAGCTGGCTTTACAAGCCGGTGCAGGTGCTGATAAGGCAGGCGGCAAATCTATAATCTTCAATACGATTACAAACTCTGACGGCATCTCTATGGGTACGCCCGGAATGAGATACTCACTTGTTTCTAGAGAGGTTATTGCCGACTCAATTGAGACTGTTGCAGCAGGGGAAGGCTTTGACGGTCTTGTGGCTATAGGCGGGTGTGATAAGAACATGCCGGGATGTTTGATAGCTATGTCCAGGCTAAACCGTCCTAGTGTGTTTGTTTACGGCGGCACAATTATGCCGGGAAACTATAATGGACAGGATATTGATGTTGTCTCTGTTTTTGAAGCGGTAGGCGCTCATGCCAATAAAGATATTTCTGATCGTCAGCTAAAGCAGATTGAGTCAAACGCTATCCCTGGCCCTGGCTCATGCGGCGGCATGTATACGGCAAACACTATGGCATCAGCAATTGAAGCTCTTGGAATGAGTCTTCCAAACAGCTCTGCACAGGCTGCAATCTCTCGAGATAAAATAAAAGACTGCCAGGAAGCCGGCGCAGCGGTAGTAAACCTTCTTAAAAAAGGTATACGCCCAAGCGACATAATGACTAAAAAAGCTTTTGAAAATGCAATCACAGTAGTAATAACATTGGGCGGCTCAACTAATGCAGTGCTTCACCTCCTGGCAATGGCAAATGCTATGAATGTAAAGCTTACAATTGATGACTTCACGAGAATAGGCAAGAAAACACCGGTAGTTGCAGACTTAAAGCCTAGCGGAAAGTATATGATGGCAGATTTTTGCAAAATCGGGGGTTTAACACCGTTTTTGAAAATACTACTAGATGCTGGTCTTCTCCATGGAGATTGTCTCACTGTTACAGGAAAGACTGTTAGAGAGAATCTTAGAGGAGTTGGGAAATATCCAAAAGGTCAGGATATTATCCGCCCGCTCAACAATCCTATCAAGGACCACAGCCATATTGTAATTCTTAAAGGTAACCTAGCCTCTGAAGGAGCTGTTGCAAAAATATCCGGCTATGAAGGGCATTCTTTTACTGGTAAAGCAATTGTGTTCAACTCAGAGGAGGACTGTCTAAAGGCAATTCTCAATGGACGAGTCAAACAAGGGCACGTAATAGTTGTGCGCTACGAAGGTCCACGAGGGGGACCTGGTATGAGGGAGATGCTTGCTCCAACGTCAGC
>JBCCIH010000118.1 GCA_039028315.1 Thermodesulfobacteriota bacterium
ATGGCATGGTACAGCGGTGTTCCTGCTGAATGGTATCAATTCTATTATAGGGCCACGGGCGAGTATGCACTATTTTATTGGATAATGGTTGTATGTAACGTACTAATTCCTCTGCCTCTTTGGTTTAAGAGTATGAGGCAAAACATAGTAGTCCTATTTATAATTTCAATCTTTATTAATATTGGTATGTGGTTTGAAAGATTTAACATTATCGTGATTTCTCTATCACGCGGATTTGATCCTGCGGCGTGGGGTATATACAAGCCTTCATGGGTTGAAATAGGTATTACCGTTGGAAGTTTTGCATGGTTCTTTATGTTCTTCTTAATTTTCTTAAAGACCCTTCCTTCAGTTTCAATTGCAGAGATGAAGGAAATATTGCCTGTACCTAAGAAGGAGGCAAAATCACAATGAGCGAAAAACAAGGCGTTTTAGGAATATTCTCATACGTAGATGTAACCGTGGAGACGGTTAAAAAGCTTAAAGAAGCAGGTTTTAATAAGCTTAGGGTATTCTCACCAGTTCCTAATCATGAAATTGAAGATGTTATGGATGTACCGGAGAGCCCTGTTAGATTTTTTACACTATTTGGAGCTATGCTAGGAGCAGCTTGCGGAGTAGGATTCACAGTGCTTATGTCTTCGGATTGGCCAATATCTGTAAGTGCAAAGCCGATTGTTTCGCTTCCGCCATTTATGGTGATTATATTTGAGCTTACGATTTTAATGGGGGCGCTATCAACACTTTTGGGTCTATTAATTAACTCAAGAATTAGAAATGATGCTCCAAAATCTATGTATGATGCCAGATTTTCAGTGGATAAATTTGGCATTATGGTTGAATGTTCTAAAGAAGGCGTTGAAGGAGCTCAGGAAATATTAAATGCTCAGGGCGCTGAGGAAGTGAAAGTTGACGGTATATAAAGGTTTTGAATATCTAGGAGGTAAGACAGGATTGTTTTTTAGAAATAAGAAATATTATCTGCTACTACTGCCTGTATTATTATTGATGGGTACGCTTAAAGCCGACGCTTTCCCATGGTCTTATGATATGTGGATTCAGCCTTCTATTCTTCCATATGAAGAGCCTGTTATATATCCGGCTCTTTCAGTAACAACCACAGGACTAAGGATAAAACCGCTTCCTAGAGAAGATTTTGAAAACATTACACAAAGTCCGATTGCCTCCACGCCAGAGTCGCTTGATGAGGGCGAGAAATACTACAATAGATACTGTTATGTTTGCCACGGTATGGAAGGTCTAGGAGACGGACCAGTTATTAAAAGAGGGTTTTATCCTCTTAACCTGACAACTCCTGGAGTTATTGCTAGAACAGACGGCTACATATATGCATACATAAGATACGGCGGAAAGGTAATGATGCCTAGCTACCGAGAGAGTATTACAGAAGATCAGGCTTGGGACATTGTGAATTACGTTAGAAAGCTGCAGGGCGATCCAGTTAAGGAAACAGCTGCAGAACCACCTTCAGATACAGAGCAGTCAGCTGATACTGAATCACCTGAATCTGAGAACACCCAACAGGAGAGCGCTGAGTAAGATGGATGAGCACATTAGAGAAGAAATACTAGCCAAAAGATCGCTGATTCCTATCTGGTCTATATACCTATTCCTAATTCTAGCCGTAGTTGGTTTTGGGACCTTTGTCTTTAACATTATGGGATCTGAAGAGTCTGCAAAAGCCGCATGGGAAATATTTTTAATCAACTTTCTATACTGGACAGTAATAGCCCAGGCCGGAATTATTTTCTCCTGTATACTTCGTATAACAAATGCTAGATGGGCACGGCCGCTTTTAAGAGTAAGCGAGGGCCTTAGTGCTTTCATTCCTATATCATTTGTACTTCTTATTATTGTATTCTTAGGAAGAGACTATGTGCTGCCTTATGCAACCGAACACTACCATCATCCAAGAGATGTTTGGCTTAATATGACTTTTGTAATCACAAGAAATATCGTATTGTTTGCTATTCTAATAGTACTTAGCGCTTTTTATCTTTACTATTCATTACGTCAGGATCTAGGCGGATATGGAGATAAATTAGACGGGATCTGCGCTTGGATCGCCTCAGGATGGTCAGGAGAAGATGAGAGAACAATTATGTGGAAGAGGCTTGGCCAGTTTGCGCCAGCGGTAATTATTTTCTTCGCACTTACTTTTAGCTTCTTTGCCTGGGATTTAATAATGTCCCTTGACCCTCTGTTCTTCAGCACACTCTTTGGCCCCTACTATTTTATGGGCGGTTTCCTAGGTGCTCTTGGATCCACCATTGTACTATCAATTATGCTTAGAAGACGTCTAGGCTTGGAAGAATATCTTGTAGACACACATTATCACGATATGGGCAAGCTCCTTCAGGGCTTTTCGCTATTTTGGGTTTATATGTTCTTCTCACAGCTTCTACCAATTTGGTACGCAAACATGCCTGAGACAGCAGCCTTTGTGATAAAGAGAGTTCAGGAAGAGCCGTTTCAGTCACTAGCTTGGGCTACACTCACTTGTGTATTTATCTTCCCGTTCCTCTCACTCATGCCTAGAACGAATAAGATAGTTAAACCAATTGTAGTGTTTATTGCTGGCGTGTCGTTAACAGGACTGTGGATTGATAAAATTGTTCTTGTATCTCCATCATTATCAAATACTATAAATATAGGTATCACTCAAATATTAATTACACTTGGTTTCTTGGGTGCATTTGTTATGATGTTTTTATTGTTCATGAGAACATTCCCGTCAATACCTTACGGTGATAGGTTCTTTGGCGGTAAAGCAACGGGAGGGCACCACTAATGGATGAAAAGCACCTTGATTTAATAGCTAAGGGAGTCACCATAGGGATTTGCCTAGGTGTAGCAGGCTTCCTAACCCTTCTTGCAACTGTTGCTTTCTTGGGTCCTCAAATTGCGCCGCTTATGAATAAGCTTCCTTGGTAGTAGTGCCGTTAGTATCAATCCATTATTTCTTATAGCATACTGAAGATTTCCTTTAAAACCCTGGTAATGTATTGTACTTGTACGTTCGCACTTTAGGTTCTAAATCAGCGACTATTATAGGAGTGAAATATGTCTAAAGAAGCACAGATTAACTTTGTAGTTAAACTCGATGAAGATAACTCGCCATCTGAAATACTCTGGGGTGCCACTGAGGCGGATTTTGACGGTTTAAGACCCTGTGAGTCTCTACTTATCTCTATGTGGGATAAGTCTGAGAAAAACACGATGAGCATTGACCTGTGGACCAAGAAGATGGAGGTCGGCGAAATGAGTGCGCACTATTACTTTACACTGATGAAAATGGCTGACACTTTTCAAACAGCCACTAACAACTCTGAATTATCTGGGATGATACGCAATTTTGCCAAGGATTTTGCAATCAGGGTAGAAGAGTTAGCCAACGAGTCATAGCACTTAATATCCTAGAACGCTGACATAACCTCTTTGGCAAAGAATTTTAGCGTATCCTGGTTCATTATGTCAGAGAAAAAGATTGTGTATTTAGTGATACCCTTTTTTTCATTCTCTAAAATCTTTTCTATACACTGATCAGGCGTCCCAACGATCCCGAATTTTGAAATATCACCAAAAAAGCCGTAGCGCCGCTGGCCCTTCTGAAGTTTTTCTTCGAGCTCAGCCTCATCTTTCGCAATCACGCATACGGTTTGCTGTGAGATAGCTATATCATTTATATCCCTTCCAAGATCGCTGCAGTGGCGTTTAAGTACATCCAATTTATGATCGTATGCCATAGCATGATTTGCAGGACAGTTCCATTCATCTGCGAGCTCTGCCACTGCTCTTAATAGGTATTTCTCTCCCGCTCCTCCAATCATGATTGGCATTGGGTTTTGCACAGGCTTAGGATTACAGTATGCTTCATTTATGCTGTAGTGGTTACCTTCAAAACTCGGCTTCTCCTCGGTCCACATTGCTCTTATTATCTGCACCGCTTCAGCCATCTGCTCTATTCTGGTTTTAGTGTCAGGGAACTCGTACCCATAGGCCTTGTATTCTGACTCAAACCATCCCGCTCCCATTGCAAACTCTACTCGGCCATCACTAATTACGTCTAAAGTAGAGGCCATTTTTGCTAATAGTGCGGGAGGCCTAAAGGAGTTGCACAGTACCATTGTTCCCACTCTTAGCTTCTCAGTTGTGCTTAGAAGGGCTGCCATCGAGGTCCAGGCCTCGTAAATGTCCATCTCTATTGCGCCCATGCCTAAGATGTGATCGTAAAACCACACGCTGTGATAATCTAAAAGATCGCATAGCTCCGCAGTTTCTCTTATTTGCGCAAAATCGATTTTTTGCTGGCGCATCATGACGCCGAATTTTATTCTGCTCATATTCCCACCTGATCTACTCGTAGTTAGAGAAATCAATTTAACAGTTCGTCATTATAGAATCAAATCCTTATATCCGATTAGTTTGACACTACATAGCTAATACTATAAATTTAGTGGCCGAGAGAAACCTAAGGGAGGCTATTATATGCATAGAAATTTTTACAAATATGTTTTAATTATGACAGTGGTTTTATTTATGCCAACGGTGCTGGTATTATCCGGCTGTAGTCAAGATGAGGCGCCAAAGAGCGAGCCTCAAACACAGGCTGACACATCTGAGACTTCTTCAGATACAGATTCAACAGATGCCGATGCCCAAGCTCCAAAAGATGATGATACATCTGATACAGAAACTGCAGAACAACCAGCTTCTGATGACGATGCAGTAGAAAACAAAGGAGGAAATCCAGTGGTAATTATAAAAACTTCTAAAGGCGATATTAAGGTTGAGCTGGACAGAGAAAATGCTCCAATTTCGGTAGATAATTTTCTTTCATATGTTGAGGATGGATATTATGACGGAACTATCTTTCACCGCGTGATCGATAATTTTATGGTACAGGGCGGTGGTTTTACAGCGGATATGCAGCAAAAGCCTACAAAAGCGCCAATCAAAAATGAGGCTGACAACGGCCTTAAAAATGATAGAGGCACAATCGCCATGGCCAGAACAGGTGTGGTAGATAGCGCCACCTCACAGTTTTTCATAAACCACGTGAACAATGACTTTCTAAATCACGGCAAAAGAGATTTTGGCTACGCGGTTTTTGGAACGGTAGTAGAAGGGATTGAAGTCGTGGATGCGATTGCTGAAGTTTCTACGGGTCCTGGCGATATTCCAAATGAGCAGGTTGTTATAGAAACTGTAGAAATTGTTGAATAGCAAATAGAACTACAAAACGCCCCTGAACGTCTTTCTATGGATAGGGCAGGGGCCATGCTGCTTTATTGCTTCATAGTGTTCTTTTGTAGGGTAGCCTTTGTGGCTTTTAAAATTATATTCGGGATATTTAATGTGATACTCTTCCATAATCTTATCCCTTGTAACTTTTGCCAATATTGATGCAGCCGCAATAGAGCATGATTTTGAATCACCCTTGACGATAGTTTCCTGAACTAAAAACAGGGAAGTCTTTTGATTTCCATCTATGAGTAGATAATCAGGTTTGGTCTTTAGTTTCTTTACGGATATCTCCATTGCCAACAAAGATGCCCGTAATATATTGACCCTATCTATTTCCTCTGGCTCTACAATACCAATAGCATAAGCAAGTGCAAGAGTCTGAATCTCTTCAAAGATTTTCTCTCTTTTAGAATGTGAGAGCTTCTTTGAATCATCAAGTCCAGAGATCTCACAATCATCTGCAAGAACCACGGCTGCCGCCACCACTGGTCCTGCTAGCGGCCCCCTTCCTGCTTCATCAACCCCTGCAGGTATTTTCCCCTTTGCCCAAACTTGTTTTTCGTAGTCTAAATTAGGCGGGCTCAATCCTCTCTCCTGATTTACTAATAAGAATTGCTAGCTTAAAAGTCCGTAGTCTTTAAGAGCGCTCTTTAATTTTTCATAATTCTCTGGATCCATCTCAGAAAGCGGCAGTCTATACTCATATTTTATTTTATCCATCATACTTAAAGCTGCTTTTATTGGTATGGGGTTTGTCTCAATAAACAAAGAATCATTAAGTGGCATTAGCTTGTAGTGAAGGTCTCTTGCGCTCGTAAACTCCCCTCTTTCAAAGCTGTTATAAAGCTCAGCAACATCGCCTGGAGCTATATTGGCAGTTACTGTAATAAACCCCTTAGCGCCAATTGTAAGAAGCGGAAAGTTAAGTGCATCCTCTCCAGAGAGTACCACAAAATCCATTCCGCAAAGATCAATTATTTTACTTGCCTGAGGGATAGAGCCGGCTGCCTCTTTTACACCAATTATGTTCTTGAAGTCTGAAGCTAACCTAGCGATTGTCTCAGGTGCCAAATTAACTACCGATCTTCCGGGAATGTTATACAGGATGATAGGTATATCTACCTGGGTTGCAATCTGTTTAAAGTGTTGATATAGGCCCTCTTGAGTAGGCTTGTTGTAGTATGGAACTACTACTAGCGCGCCGTCTGCTCCTATTTCCTTTGCAAATCTTGTGAGTCTGATAGCTTCTTTTGTGCTGTTAGAACCAGTGCCGGCTATCACCGGAACCCTTTTATTCACAGCTTTTACTGTGAGCTCAATTACATATTCATGCTCTTCATGTGAAAGTGTTGGAGACTCGCCCGTTGTGCCGCAAGGCACTATTCCGTGCGTGCCATTTTCTATTTGGAATTCTATTAATTCCCTGAGCGCATCCTCGTCTATTTTGCCGTTTTTAAAAGGCGTTACTATTGCCACCAGTGAGCCGTGAATCATTTAGGATCTCCTCTGCTTTCGTTAATTATGAGAACTGTTCTTATTAATAATTAGACTATTGCATCCAGTCTAGCTCCGCACTCGGAACAGTATTTGCTTTTACTAAGTACTTTGCTCCCGCATTTGCTGCACGATATATAGTCATCGTTTATAGCTGCTTTACGAGTTTTTGCGCTCTCAATAGCTGAATCAATTTTCTTGTCCAGATCTTCACAATGGGCAGCGCCAGCCTTCATAAATTCTATAATATCTTCATTTCCGGGAGTTGTTATGGTGATTTTAGGCTCTGTCTGCTCCAGCTCATAGAAAATTTGAGTGATATCTCTAAGCGGTATATCTCTAAACCTTTTAAAATGAGATGAGTTTCTGGCAATTATTATTCTTTCATCTGTGAGTATGAACCAGGAATTGAAATAGGTGTTGCTGTCAATGAATTTGGGCGCTCTATATATAGCCCTGTAATCCAAAAGTGTGATTATTATCAGCTCGTTATCGTTAAGATATTTTTCCAGACCTACTTTTATTCTCTCGGGCAGCTCTGTGTAATTTTGGGTAACCAGGTTGTCCACAAAGTCTTTTATCGCATTTACAATTGCCATTATATGTAATCTCCAATTAAAAGCTCAGCTATCTGTACAGCATTTAGCGCTGCGCCCTTTCTAAGCTGATCTCCTACTACCCAAAAGCTAAGACCGTTTTCTACTGTATAGTCTTCCCTAATTCTGCCCACTATACAATCGTCCATCCCTGCTACATCTATTGGCATAGGATACTGAAGCTCCCCCGGGTTATCCAAGACTCTAACGCCTGGGAAACTGTTTAGTGCCTCTTTTGCCTCATCCACGCTAATTTTCTTTTCAGTCTCGATGTTTACTGAAACAGAGTGC
>JBCCIH010000119.1 GCA_039028315.1 Thermodesulfobacteriota bacterium
ATATCCTCTAAGCTGGACCGAGCTCGGGGTAGATGACAATGATCTTTGGCACGTTTATCTGATTGCAGTTCTTCCAACTGCGATTTTTGCATACCCCTATGTTAGATATGCGGAGAAAAGAGGGATTCTAAAAGTTGCTACGCTAAGCGCATGGGCTCTGATGGCAATAAGCTTTCTGCTATATCCTTCTCATGTATTCATAACACTTGTCCTGTATTTTGCTGCTATGGCTTATTTTATGGGGCACACTGTGCTTCAGTCAGTTTTCCCGGCATTTCTTACTCAAAGGGTCGGCCAGGAAAAAAGGGGTATCACCACCGGGGTATATAACTTGTTTAGCTTCTTTGGCGCATCCGTGGGCGGTATGAGCGCAGGATATCTATACGAAATAAGCCCTCATGTCCCTTTATTAGTGGCGTTATTGCTTGTAATCGCTTGGGGTCTGTCCGGGCTTCCAAATCCACCTGAAAAAAACCATTCTAAGTAATAGAGCTTAAACACATTCAGCATAAAAGTTGTATTATTGTAGATATATATATGGTAATATCGCTATAAATAATAATTAAAGGAGCATAGGATGAGAAAATTATCTTTCTTACCATTAGTTGCTTTTATTATTTTTGCTTTTGCGGGCACTTCAATTGCAGATGTTTTCATTAACGATGCAAGGGTAGACCGCAATTCAAATGGCGGCTTCACATCAAGTGTAATAGAATCGGGCTCAGGAGATGCAAATGATTATGAGTTAATAGTTTGCGGTATATTGACTGATGGAGCGGATCCTTTTAACCCACCTAGTCCGGGAGTTTGGACTGAATTTGAAAATGCCCCTTGTGAAAGTATTGCCGATTGTCAACTAGGATTTTGGGGACGTTTCACTAATAATCAGAACTCAGAAGAAATCACATGCAGCTGGGGCAATAGTTCGAATGTATTTCTGGCCGGCAGTTATAGATTTTTAAATGTAGATCAAGAAAATCCCATAATCGATGTGAACTGCTCATCAGTTGAAAATGGCATTTTAACCCTACCATCCGTAACTTCAGAGCCAGGTGCTCAACTTGTAACTGTAAGTCTAGGAATAGTCGAAGCAAATATTGATAGTGGGGTAGTCGAGTTTGATTCAACTAATGGATTAATTTTCGCAGGACTCCCTATTGCTGGTGAATTATCAATGGTACTGACTTATACAAGTGAATTAGATGCAGATGGATCAGGATTTAACGGCGGATCAGTAAATATTGGAGATGATTCTTCCATTAAGCAATGCGCTCTAACACTTAGAATGGGCACGAGAAATGTTCCTACTATGAGCGAGTGGGGATTAATTAGCTTTGCAGCATTTGCCGGTATTGCAGGTATTTGGTATCTAAGAAGGCGCCAAGCTGCAGCATAGAATTTGAAACTTTAAATACACACAGCAAGAAAAATATAATCCGGCGTTTCTAATGAGGGAGCGTCGGATTTTTTGCTTTTAAATATTTATTAAAATCCATCTTTCATATATATAGACAAAATGATACTATGATATATAAATATATATTTGAGGAGATGGCAGATTGAGACTACTAAGATTATTTCTTACTATAGCTATAATTTCATTCTTTAATTCATATTACTCACAAGCTGACGTGCTCATAGAAAGCGGAGGTATTAACTCCTTTGCTGCAGCAGGCATCCCGGGTGTCATGCAGTTAGACGTGCAATCAGGTGCGGGTCAAGCTGGAGACTATATCCTGCTTACGTGCGGCGCTTTTGAAAATTCTCAAAACAACTTATTTAATTCTCCAGATCCCGCTATCTTTTCAGGTCTGGATTTTGACTCTTGTGGAGACAATGGGATGTGTATATCCGGAATATGGGGCGGTTTTACTAACAACCCGGCTTCTGAGAATTTGGCATGCAACACTACAGGGGCCTCTGTTATATTTACCGCAGGCGCTCTTCGTTATTCCAACGTTGATACTATGAACCCGGTCATAGCAATAGACTGCAATTTTGGTCAGGGCAACACCGCAACTGCTCCCTCTATAATGACAGAAGCCGGCTCTCAAGTGGTAAGAATATTTACATCTTTTGCATTTACAGAAGTGATAGCTAATGGTATTAACGTCATGTCGCAGGTAGCCGATTTTAACTCCGAAGCAACTGTTGATGGCGGACAAGTATCCTCCATTGCATCTAGTATGTTTTTTAATTCAGATGGAAATACAGGCACAGCGGTTCAAATGTATGTAGGTTCTCCCAGAGACTGGAGAGCATGTACTTTAGCGCTTAGAATGGTTCCAACCCCGCCAACACAGCCTCCACCAACAGTAATTCCAACTCCGACAATGCTACCGCCTCCGCCGATAGATAGAACTAGTGTGCCTACACTTACCCAGTGGGGACATCTGAGTGTGGCAATACTAATTTTATTAATTGGTGTTTGGTTCTATAGAAAACACAAGATAAGAGGATAAGTGGTTTTTGCGTGAGAGCTTAAAAACTGTTTAGTCTATTTACTTCTTAGATCTAAGAGACTCAAGACTGGTTCTTATTTTATATAGACTGTCCACTCGTACGGCGCCTATTTCGTCCAATACAGGTTTATAGCTAAGACTTGCTCTACCGCCAACAATGATTGCAACAGTGCTTGAAATACTTTTTCTTAATTTTCTGATCTCTTGTACTAGCAAAGGGTCGTCTTCAGGATAAACAATACTAAGAATTACAGCTTTACAGTTATTTTGTTTTACAGCCCCCGCGATTTCCTCAGAAGGCAGGTTGGCTCCTAGATATGTCACATTCCAACCCTCGCTTGCAGCCGTTACAGCTATTATAAGCGCTCCAATATCATGCCATTGGTCCGCAGGGGTGGTTACGAGTACATTAGGCGCTCCAGGATAGGATTTATGAGATGCCAGCACCCCACCCAGAAATGTTCTAATTACATGAGATGCTAAATGTTCATGTGAAATTCTAAGTTTTCCCTTTCTCCATCCCTCGCCGAGTACTTCCATTAATGGAACAATTAAATTCTCAATTGTTGAGTTAAGTCCGTAATCTGCCTCAGCTTGAATTAGAATATTTTCTAAAGTTTTTGAGTCCATTTGCTCAAGTGCACTCATAAAACTATCTATATAATTTTCATAAGTCATATCCGACACTGTTACACTAGGTTCAGAAGTGTTTTCAGGCAATTTACTCTTCACTGGAAGGTCTATAACATTCATTGACGATATCAGTTCGTTTAACTCTTCGTCTGTAGATGCAACAAGTTGGCTTATTCCAAATCCAGCATCGGTAGCCCTTTTTAATAATGTAAGTCTGATTATATCTTCTTCAGTATAGTATCTTCGGTTATTGGAATCTCTGTTTGGAGATACTGCGTTATACCTGCGCTCCCATGCCCTTATTGCATGAGCACTCAATCCAGTTCTCATTGATACCACTTTAATAGAATACTTTTTGTCATTTAATTTTTGTGTTTCGTTCATGTAGTTATGTTAAACAATTGTCTAACATATGTCAACCCTCAATCTTTTTTTCAAAAAAAAACAATAATTACAGCTCGTTATTCAATACACACTATAATCTCTAGATAAGAACTAATAATGAATACAAAAAAGAATTTTAAATATTTTAAAAATAATGCTTGACAACTATTATACATTTGTTTATCTTATTAGACAACCGATAGACATATGCTTGATTACAAGATTTTTAGATGGGGCAAGATATGTCAGATAGGTAATAAATATTTTTCGGAGGTAGTAACATGTATAGATTTAAATCATTATTTGTGATGGCGGTTTTATTTGTGGTGTTTGGGTCTGCTCAGGTAATCGCAGGAAGCGATAAAAACAAAGATATCGTAGATACTGCGGTCGGAGCAGGATCATTTACAACATTAGTAGCAGCTGTTCAGGCTGCAGGACTTGAAGAGACTCTCAGAGGAGAGGGACCTTACACCGTATTCGCTCCTACTGACGAAGCTTTTGCAGCACTTCCAGAAGGAACAGTAGAAAATCTTCTAAAACCAGAAAATAAAGAACAGCTTGTTGCAATTCTCACATATCATGTAGTGCCAGGAAAGGTTACATCAGCAGATGTTGTAAAAGTCACAGAGGCAAAATCAGTAAATGGTAAAGGAATACCAATTGCCGTAAATGACGGAAAAGTCAAAGTTGATAATGCAACAGTAGTAACAGCAGATGTTATGGCAAGCAATGGAGTCATACATGTAATTGATGCTGTAATTATTCCTGACTAATTAAAGTTTAGGATTAGCCTGGTCTGCCTATATGCAGGCCAGGCAATAAAAAAGTAAAGGGAGAATGAAAATGGATTATACATATCAGGATTATAGTGATGGTTATTACGAGAAGGACAGTACTTCTAACACATCAAATGATGAATTATATGAACATTTTGAGGATGAGGGGAATTTGGATACAGAATTAGAAATTAATATTTCTGATGAACAATTTGACGAGAATCCTGAACACAGCGGGATACAAGTGAAGACACAAAAAGATAATGATGACAGCCCTTCTGAAAATACTAACTATAAATGGACTAAGTATGAAGAAGAAAGAGTTTTATATGTTTACTTCAAAGACTTAGTCGATGAAAAATTACTTACTGCAGACCAGGAAAAGGAAATAGCTGCACAAATTAAAGAGTGCAAGAGAAGAATTGAGAAAATTGACGACAAACTTAAAAAAAATCAGACAATAACAAAAGATGAAATAACAAAACTACAAGCTTTTAGAAGAGGTTATGAAAAAAAGGAAGAAGAATTAAAATCTAAATTTATAAGAGCAAACCTACGCTTAGTAATTAACATAGCCAAGCGACATTTGGGCAGAGGGCTTGCTCTAACTGATCTTGTCCAGGAAGGAAACCTGGGTCTTATAAGGGCAGTTGAAAAATTTGACCATACTAAAGGCTTTAAATTTTCAACATACGGCGCATGGTGGATACATCAGGCTGTAACCCGTGCAATCGCTGAGAAGACCAGAACAATTAAAGTACCTGTTTACGTTCTTGAGCAATCAAGCAAAGTGTTTAAAGCAAAATATATGCTTCAGGAAGAGCTTGAAAGAAAACCTCTTCCAAAGGAAATTGCTGAGAGAACAAAACTAAGCGTTGAAATAGTTGAGGCTGTTCTGGACGGTACAGATAACGTTTTATCTCTTGATAACCCAATAAAAGAAGATAGATCCAGAACTTATATGGACTTTCTTCCAGATAGTAAATCAACTGGGCAGGAATACAATGTTGATAACAGAAACATGAAAGATTTACTTAGCGAGCTTCTCACTACACTTTCAGCTAAAGAAGAAGAAATTGTCAGAATGAGATACGGTTTTGGTAATACAACAGTTCATACCCTTGATGAGATTGGTACCAAATTTGGAGTAACCAGAGAGAGAATTAGACAGATTGAAAAATCTGCTCTCAAAAAAATAGCATCATCTGAGAAAGGTGATAAACTAAAAGGATATCTCTAGGCTCAGGGAGAAAATGATGAAAGTCTTGGTTACAGGGGCAACCGGCTATATAGGCGGAAGGCTAATATCAGATCTTATTGAGAAAGATATAGAAGTACGGGTTTTAGTTAGAGATGCTTCTAGGATAGAAGGAAGAGAGTGGGCAGATAAAGTAGAAGTCTGTGTTGGTGATCTATTAAAGCCAGAAACACTTTCTCAAGCATTAGCCGGTATAGATACCGCATACTACTTAGTTCACTCAATGTACGGCGGCAAGGATTATGCAGAAAAAGATAGAGAAGCCGCAACTAATTTTGTTCAGGCAGGCCAAAATCTAAAACACGTGATTTATCTGGGAGGACTTCTCCCAGAAGCAAAGACAATATCCAACCACTTAAAAAGCAGATGTGAAGTCGGTGAGATTCTAAGAGCTGGTCTCCCAACTACAGAATTTAGAGCGGGGCCTATAATAGGGTCAGGCTCAGCCTCATTTGAAATGGTGAGATATCTTACGGAGCGGCTTCCGATAATGGTTGCGCCTAAGTGGATACACCACAAAGTTCAGCCGATCGCGGTAAGAGATGTGATGAGATATTTGGTCAAAGCTCTGGATAAAAAATACAAAGGCGTAATTGATATTGGTGCTGATGTTCTCACATTTAAGCAAATGATGGACGGCTATGCTAAGGTTAGAGGTTATACAAGAACTATAATTACAGTTCCGGTTCTAGCGCCAAAACTAGCTGCTATATGGGTTGGCCTTGTAACTCCTATATCTAACTCACTAGCTGTTCCACTTATAGAAGGAGTAATTCATCCAATAGTAGGAAATACTAAAAGAGCTATGGAAGTTTTTCCAGAGATTCGCCCCCTACCCTATATCGAATCCGTAGAACGTGCACTGGCGCACGTGATTGATGGAGACATTGAAACCAGATGGAGCGGCGCCCTGAGCGAAGACTCAACTTACAGCGTTTCAGAATGGAGAGGGCTGGTAACAGAAAGGCGCTCAATACATGTTGATGATATTAAACCAGTGGATGTTTTTAACTCTTTTACAAGCCTTGGAGGTGAAAAAGGCTGGCTCGTTTGGGAATGGGCGTGGGAAATAAGAGGAATGATAGACCGTATGGCTGGAGGCCCCGGGCTTAGAAGGGGCAGGAGACATCCAATTGAGCTTTTACCCGGTGAGGCTCTTGATTTTTGGCGCGTTGAGGAAGTAGAAAAACCTGAGACTCTTAGATTAAGAGCTGAGATGAAAGTGCCTGGAAGAGCATGGCTAGAATGGCAGGCGATGCCTGAAGGCACTGGAACAAGGCTCGTTCAAACTGCTCTCTTTGAGCCCTCTGGACTTTGGGGCGTATTGTACTGGAGAGCGCTATATCCGATTCACAGCTTTATTTTCGATGATATGATTAGAGCAATTGCTAAAGACGCACAAGAATCATTCGAGCTTAAAGTTCATTCTGAAAGACATTTAGAGCAAAAAATTTAAAATTTCTTTAATTTCCACTTTGAATCATTAGATCTAACGCTTATAATAGCTCATGAGAGTTTCAACGGAGGATCTATGCTAAATAAAATTAAACCACTTTATTTTCTCATTTTCACCCTACTAATTGTGACCTTTTTTATAAGTTCATCCCAATCTTTTGCTCAGCCTGAGAGAATGGAGAGATTTGATAAAAAAGAGCTTACATTTTTTGAAAGATGGGCAGTTAGATTAAATGGCAATGTTGAGCACATGTTCAATACCGATATTGACGGTGGGGGACAATTTAATATAACAAGGCTTGGGGTAAGCCATGATGCAACGTTCACATGGACCGAAAGGCTTAGAATTACTTTTGGATCTACTTACAATTACTATAATTTTGATTTCTCTGGCTCACAGGGATTTGCAGGCCTTAGGCCTTGGAGAAATGTAAACATTTCAAACAACAGCATGCGGGTAAGCTATGCGCTCAATCAGAACTGGGGAGTGTTCGCAATGCCCGTAATATCCTACGGCGCAGAATTTAATGCACCGTTTTGGGATTCATTTACAATCGGCGGCATGGCTGGTTTTAGCTATACAACAGGGCCTAATTTCAGAATAGGCGTCGGCGGATTCGTTGGCAGCCGCCTTGAAGATAGCGTAATCGGATACCC
>JBCCIH010000120.1 GCA_039028315.1 Thermodesulfobacteriota bacterium
GCATATAGGGTGGCATCATTAGGGTCTATCTCGATTGCTTTAGTAAAATCTAGAATTGAACCCTGATAGTCGCCATTTTCAAACTTTGCCCTACCCTGGGCTACCAGTTGATCCACTGTCCTTTGAGCAATACCTGAATCAATTGCTATAACTGAGAATATAATCAAGAAAAATACTGTTTTTTGTGCAAATTTTAGTTTACTCATAGGTGCTAGTATAGATGATGAAATATTTGATATCAATATAATAAATGCAAACTTGGTTCGAATATATTAATATAGAAAACATGGCATATGATGAGAAATTGGCGAAAAGAATAAGCAACATATTTTCAGACGATAAAAATATAGGCGAGAAGAAGATGTTCGGGGGCATTGCCTACATGTATAAGGATCATATGTGTGTTGGGATTGTGGACGATATGCTCATGGTAAGGGTCGGATCAGAACAATATGAGAAAGCCCTATCTGAGAAATATGTTAGGCCGATGGACTTTACAGGAAAACCTATGAAAGGATATGTATACGTCGAACCCAAAGCTATAAAATCTGAAAAGAGCCTTCGCACGTGGATTGATAAAGGAATAGCATTTGCAAACACCCTCCCCCCAAAAAAGCCAAGGAAGTAGTAATCTAAAGTTTAATTTGTTATTCAAGGTCTAAGACTTTTTTAATAAATTCACGTGCAATCTCAAGCTCTGGATCCGTCGCTAAATCTTTTTCTAGAACTTTGTTTACCCATGCAGGGCCATGACCACCTACAAGCGGAACAAATCTTTCTAATTCTCCAACTTCAACTATAAACAATCCTAATGCTCTAAGTTTCTGTTCTAGATCGATATAATTTCCAGTTGCATCTCCCGAACTGATCGCAGTTTTACCACTTTGTTTAACATACGCCCAAGGTGATACCATTTTGAGCTTATCTTTAATTTTAGTTAGCGAATCCTCGTCTAAGTAAGGGTTCTTTTGAGATTCAAGAATTTTATCAATTTCTTGCTTAGTCTGATTTACATTTAGGGGAGGAGATATTAGGTTTAATGAAGTGCTTACTTTAGTCCAATCACTATTAAAATCGTTCCAATTTCCTCCAAAAGCTTCTACTAAATGTTTGATATCGTTTTTCTCTTTCAATATATCAAAATCGGCTATGACTCTTACATCTACACCTAAGGCCATTAGTGCTTTGATAACTACATGGATACGATGTTTGCCACCAACACTTACAAACATAACATCGGGACGATATTTACCTGGGGATAAATCGAGAATTGAATCTGATAAAGCCGAGTAAAACCTGCTATCTGAATCACTCTCACAAACTACTACTTTCTCGTGAAACAATCCATCTAGTATATTAGATGATCTTAACAAAGAATCACTCCATAGTAATTCAATATCATCTGGATTTAGTTCTCTAATTGGATTCTTATCATCATCTCTAGTGATTCGTATGATTCTTAAGTTACCAGTACCTGCATCCAACAACCCTCTAAGTAGATCGACACTATGGGTCGCTATAAATAATTGCTTATTATCACGTTTATCCTTTGCTAAGATTCTGCCTAATATTCTTGCACTCGAGGGATGTAAAAAGGCTTCAGGCTCATCTATCATTGTGATAAAATAACGGGGTATGGACAATTCTAAAACGCATCCTATGAAGCTTCTAATTCCATCACCCTGCTCTGAAATTTCTGGGATCTGTGATAATTTATTTGAATATTCTCTAGTCCAAGGTTCCCCTGCAGGCGGATTACCTACAAGGAGTGATAGCATATTTCCCTGCCAACGATTTAAAAAAAATGGAATATCGAATGCTTCCTGAGTTTTTTTACTTAAATTTTTTTCAAAATTAATATCATCAAGAAGTAGTTGAATGGGTTTATTTCGTGAGTCTCTTGAAATATCTATATTCTTAACAGGTTTGGTTGCCTGTAGACGTTCTTCAGTAGATATAAAATTACAAAAGAATCTTGTTAAACTTTCAAGATCACTCTGTCTTAACCAAGCATATTCTACAAATGCTTCATTTACTCTAGCATCAAGACCCACATATTCTACTGCAGAATTATGAATCTCTTTTTTATTATGACTTTCAAGCCAAGCAATAACATCGTCTGGAGATCCAGAACGCGCACTTTCAATCTCCAAGACAATATTCTTTGGTAATCGGCCATCTGAGTACTCTATTGAATTGAGTATTTCTCTAAGAGATACAGATTTGCCTGAATTATTTGGTCCTACTATTACTACAATATCATTAGGATGTAGATCTAATTTAGTTCCGTCATTAAAAGTAATACTAGTAAGGTGAAAATTTATATTACTAGTAGTATTTTGATCGCCCATGTTGATATTATATGTTGATAATTGCAGATGTCTTAATAGTTAGACACAAACACTATAAAATAAAATTATCTGGTTATCTACTGAGTTCCATACTGCTCGTCGTATCCGGTCGGCTTACTGTAGTCACCCTCTAGGAACATTGTCTTAGCAGGGTCCTTGTGAACAGTTCCCCTTTTGGTATCCAGATCGTCCTCAAAGCGTTTTGCGAGTCCGGGCTTATATTTATATTGAACTTTAACGCTGTGGTCTTTCTCATTGGCATGGAGCACCAAAAGCATATCCTGAGCATGCCAAGTTATAGTTTTAAAGTGCAGCATACTGCCCCTTTCTGTCGGCTCGCCATAGGTAGTTGTAAAGTATTTATCAAACTCGGTTTCAATTTCAACTTTCTCTGATTCATCAACAGATTTAAATACCAATGAGGAAGAAAGAAGCTTTTTATCATAGAATTCAAGCTCTGTCAGGACATCTCTGCCTGCAGTATCTATAGGCAGTTCAACAATCACGCCCTGCATCATAATGACTCTCATATCCTTAGAATCTTCTTTATCATGAACGATTCTCTTGCCATTGGAATCAATTATGTTCCTTGCTTGTTTTTTATTTATACCAAAAGGAAACCCTAGTGGTGATAGGTCGGTATCCTGAGAAAAAGTATTAACTGGAACCGAAAATATAAGTAAAGCCAAAAACGACACAAAAAGAGTTAAATATCTCATCATTATTCTCCCTACACTCCTTATCTCATTGTTTCATATACTTCATAAAACATAATCTCTACGTGAGCCAAAATGTTTGTATAATGTACGTCACAATAATTATAAAGAAAAAGTATACAATCAGAAACAGATATCTCCACTTCCATTTTGAATCAGCCTTAGGCAGATACAACAAACTATGAGGAACCTGTTTTTTGCCGGGCAATATTGAACTCCAGATTAGGCCTATAAATATTGCGGATAAGCACCCGGCGGCGTTCCACCATAGCCACGATACCTCGGGGAAACCAATCCATAATACGAAATTTACCAATACTCCGCACAACACTCCTAGCTTAACCCCGTTAGCAGTAGTTGCCCTAAACATTATTCCAAGCACAAAAGCTGCCAGGATCGGCCCATAGAAAAGTGAGCCTACTTTATTAATCGCTTCAATCACCGTATCAGAAATACCGCCCACCAAAAAAGCAAACCCAGTACAAATAACTCCCCAAAAAACTGTAAGCACTCGGGACATCATAAAATTATGGCTTTCAGAGGCATCAGCATTTATGAATTTTTGATATATATCCCTCATTGTGGCTGCGCTAAGGGAGTTAATAGCAGAGTCTAGACTGGACATAAACGCGGCAATTAAAGCAACTACAATAAAACCAATAACACCGTGCGGTAGGTAGTTAAGTACAAATGTCGGAACCATATAGTCATAACTGCCATCTGGGATAAGGCTTAAAAAAGTCTCACTTTGAAGCGCATATGCTCCTATTAAAAGTCCCATGGTCAGATATGCCGCGACAATCAGCACGCGCGCAATACCGTTTAGCATAAGTGAGCGCTTTGCCTCATCAAGGTTTTTAGCGCTCATTTCTCTTTGAATCTGGCTCTGATCACAACCGTAATAGGCGACATATAAAAAGAACCCGCCAACTACCAGCGCCCAGAAACTAAAATCCTCTCCATCACCAAATCCGTGTGAGTTGAGATTTAGCATTTGCAGCCGCTCTGCTTCAAACCCGGTCAGCAAATTTTCCCATCCTCCGATCAGAAAATATGCTGTAAGTCCCGTTATCAGAATTCCTAAAG
The DNA here is from genome assembly GCA_039028315.1 of Thermodesulfobacteriota bacterium. Classification (NCBI taxonomy): domain Bacteria; kingdom Pseudomonadati; phylum Thermodesulfobacteriota; species Thermodesulfobacteriota bacterium. Next base: position 4,154 of record JBCCIH010000120.1, read on the forward strand.
TTAAAACCAGCATCTGAATTACATCTGTGTAAATAACCGCCTTTATGCCGCCAAGCACATCGTAAATTATTGTTACAAAGCCTATAATTATTATTGTTGGAGTAAGCGGAACATTTAATATTGCAGAGAGAACAATGCCGATTGCATAAATCCCCACACCGGTTGCAAGGGCCCTGCTTATTTGAAAGATTGAGCTCACGACTACTCTTGTGGAGGAATCAAAACGCCGCTCTAGATAAGCATATAGACTAACAGCGCCGGTGCCGTGAATTACTGGGATAAGCACAATCATAATAAATACCATCGCAAGCGGAACAGCGAATTCAAAACCTATCCATTTAAGACCGCCACCTGGTTTAAGCGCAACAAACGCAGGAGCGGAGATAAAGCTGATTGCACCTAGCTGCGTAGCCATGGTAGAGACTCCTATAGCCCACCAAGGCACTGTTCTTCCGCCTAGATAATAGTCCTCAACGCTTTTTTGTCCCCTGCTCAAATAAAAGCTGAGTCCGATTAGAAAACTAATATAGATTGCTATTACAATCCAGTCTAAATAGTTCATTTTGCTCTATATAATTAATAATATTTAAATAATCTTGTATTAGGCTTTGGGCTAAACTAATATAAAACACTAAGCGGAGGTTAACAATGAGCTCTGGAAGGAAAAAGATTATAGGCGTGATCGGGGCCGGTGATGCGGGACAAAAGGATTTGGAAACTGCACAGGCCGTTGGTGAGGAAATAGCCAAAAGCGGGTACACGCTTTTATGCGGCGCTATGGGCGGCGTGATGGAAGCAGCATCTCGGGGAGCAAAATCACAAAACGGGACTACTATTGGCATTGTCCCCGGAAGCACGAAGACTGAATGTAATGAGTTCATAGACTACGCTGTAGTTACAGGAATGGGACACGCCAGAAATCTGATAGTTGCCGGATCATCAGACGCCATTATTGCAATAGGAGGAAGCTTCGGTACATTATCAGAAATAGCCTTCGCATTAAGACTTGAAATTCCAATCATAGGACTTGGCACCTGGGATGTATCTGAAGATATTACAAAAGCGAAAGATCCCAAAGAGGCAGTGCATATGGCTGCTGGGCTTATTGGCCCTGGTAATTAGCTATTCCTGCGGAAAAAGTGCGCCGCCAAAACCCTCAGTACCACCTCCAACTGATCCCCAGGTACAAAAATGTCTTCCCGCAGATTTTCAGACAGTTACTAGCTACAGCTATCACACCCTAGAGCTGGGTGAAACACTTTATAGAGTATCCAAAATGTATAATACGACCGTAAACGATCTCATAGAGGTAAATGGGATTGATGACCATACAGATATTCCAGTAGGCACAAGACTCAGAATCCCAGGGGCTGTTGTAAGCGGACAGGGGCTGATATGGCCTGTTTCAGGCAGGATATCTTCGCGTTATGGAATGAGATGGGGTAGAATGCATGAGGGCATAGACATAGCTGCTCCAAAGGGAACGCCAATAAGGGCCGCTGCAAATGGTCTTATTGTCGCTAGCGGCTCAAATTTAAAAGGATACTCAGGTTACGGTAGAATTATAATCATAGACCACGGAAATGGAATGAGGACACTATATGCACATAACAGTAAAAACAGAGTGAATTCAGGCAGTTGCATAAGAACTGGAGAAGTAATCGGTGAAGTTGGATCAACAGGGAGATCGACCGGAAACCACCTTCATTTTGAAGTTAGAAAAAACGGCAGACCAGTTAATCCCTCAAATTACCTGCCATAAGCTGAATAAGGAGACTGTAAAATGGAAGAACTTAGAAAACACATTAGAGATATACCGGGATTTCCAAAAGAAGGCATAATTTTCCATGACATCACGCCCCTTTTGCAAGATGCCAAAGCTTTTCAACAAGCTGTGGATGAAATGGCCAAATTGCTAGAAGGAATAGATATAGACTACTTGGTAGGAATAGAAGCAAGAGGTTTTATATTTGCGTCAGCTCTTGCAATGAAACTAGACGTTGGTCTAGTGGTTGTGAGAAAGCCCGGCAAGCTGCCCTATGTTACAATTAATGCTTCTTATGATTTAGAGTACGGTTCTGACTCGCTCGAAGTTCACAGAGATGCGATACATGACGGAAGTAAAGTAGTTATAATCGATGATCTTCTTGCTACTGGAGGCACTGCTGCTGCAACTGGCGATCTTATAAAACAGCTTGGCGGAGAGGTGCTGGGATACTGCTTTTTGGTTGAACTTACTGCACTTGGAGGGGTTAAAAAACTAGAGCCTGACACAGTTTGGTCTTTGTTAAAGTACGAAGAATGAAGATAGGAATAATTTTAAACCCACTAGCCAGAATTAATAAGAAAAAGAGTTCTGATATTATAGATGAACTTAAAGAGATCTTCGGAAGTAAAGCTGTGCTGTGTGCGACAACTAATAAAGATGAAATACCAGATGTAATAAAGGATTTTCATAGTGAGGACATAAAATATCTTCTCATTAGCGGAGGCGACGGCACAATCTGCAATGTGCTATCTTGGTACATAAACCTTTACGGAGAACAAGAGCTTCCGGTGGTAGTGCCGCTTATGGGCGGAACAATTAATATGATCGGTTCAGACGTTGGGCTTAGAAGAGACCAGCTCTCCGTGTGCAAAGACTTAAACGAACTTATAAATAGCAAAAAGAATATTCCTATAACCCAAAGAGGACTTTTGAAGGTTGAAGACAAACACCTTTCAAGACCTACTTACGGCTTTACTTGGATTGACGGGCTTTTATATAATTTCATGCTTGACTACTACACTAAAGGCGCCGGCATTCAGGTGGCATCGATGCTGGCGATTAAAACCGTTCTTATGTCTATAGCAGACTCAGAAAACGGTATATTCAAGCAGATCGATTCAGTTGTAGATATTGACGGCAAAGAGTTGCCCCATAAGGACCATATCTTTTTGGTCTCATCTTACTTAAAAAGATTTGTCTTTGGATTTAATATTTTTAACGATGAACCTGAGCCCGGGGTTTCATTTAACACCGTATATATGAGAGAGCCTTATCTAAAAAAATCTAAACATAAAATACCCCTTGGTCTCTACCGAGGCCTTGAATCTGATGAATGCGGAGATTTTGTGAATCAGGCCGTTCATAACTTGCGGATAGAGAAAAATATGGGATATATAATTGATGGTGAGATTTATGATCATGAAACTGAAACCCAAATCAATATAAGCTCAGGGCCAAAAATTAATATTTACTCTCCTAAAGGGGAAGAAGAGCTGTCAATCTAGGATACATATATGCAGGAAATTAGGGTCAACCTTAAGAAAACACAAGATAATTCATACGATATTGTAATTGATGAAGGGCTATTGGAATCGATCCCCGAGCGGATCAGCAATGCCGGTCTTGGCCACAAATTTGCCATAATAACAGACTCCAACGTAGAGCCTCTATATGCAAAAGATCTATCAAA
>JBCCIH010000121.1 GCA_039028315.1 Thermodesulfobacteriota bacterium
GAACACAGCTAAAACAATCAATATCTTAGCGGAAACTATGAAGCACGCATACGCGGATCGTTCTAAATATCTTGGAGATCCGGATTTTAATCCAATACCTCTAGCAGAGCTAACATCGAAAGACTATGCAAAATCTATAAAAAATGAAATCAGACCTGGATCGGCTATACCGAGTATAGAAATCAAACCTGGTGACTTAAGTAGCTATGAAGGTCCAAACACCACGCATTTCTCAGTAATTGACAGTGATGGCAACGCTGTATCAAACACATATACGCTTAACTTTAGTTATGGATCAAAAATTACTGTTCCTGGAACAGGCATCCTTCTCAATAATGAGATGGATGATTTCTCTGCTAAGTCAGGTGTGCCAAACGCATTCGGCCTTGTAGGAGGAAAGTTTAATTCAATCGAGCCTGGAAAGAGAATGCTTAGCTCTATGACACCAACAATTGTAATGAAAGATAATAAGCCGTTTCTTATTACAGGAAGCCCCGGGGGAAGTAGGATTATTACCACAGTTCTACAGATCATATTAAACGTAGTAGATTTTGATATGAACATTGCCGAGGCTACTAATGCAGCGCGCGTTCATCACCAATGGCTTCCTGATACTTTATTTGTAGAAAAGGGCTTAAACAACGATACGATTAAGATACTTACTGATATAGGATACGATGTTAAGATCGGCCGCACAATCGGGGTTGCAGAGAGTATAATTAAAAAAGATGGTTTTTTATTCGGGGCGTCAGACCCAAGAAGGCCTGGCGGCCTGACTGCGGGATACTAGGCTGTTATCTCAAGCATTCGGTCAATTGATTTCTTGGCCTGCATAGCAATATCGAGCGGCACTTTCACTTCAACAATTTCTTCTTCAAGTGACCTAAGCACCTTGGGTAGAGTAATCATTTTCATATACTTACAAACCGCGCTCTCTTTTATTGGACGAAATACCTTATCGGGGTTAGCTTTTCTGAGCGGATGCAGCATGCCTGTTTCAGTTGCTATTATAAATTCTTTAGATTCAGACTCTTTTGCATGTCTTATCATCCCGCCTGTAGATAGGAATTTTATATTCCCATTCGCTTTACCGTTACCGTTTCTATTTCCATTTCCATTCCCATTTCCATTCGTATGAGCTTCTTCCCCTATTTGATATAACAAGTTTGTAGTACATCCGCACTCCGGGTGTACTATCATTTCTGCTTCTGGATGCTCGTGCTGCATATCCTCGATGTCCTGCTTTCGAATACCCGCATGCACGTGGCACTCACCTGGCCAGATATTAATTTTTCTACCTGTAACTTTAGCAGCGTATGCTCCCAAGAACATGTCAGGCAAAAAAAGTATCTCTTTATCTTCAGGAACAGATTTTACAACCTGAACAGCATTTGCCGAGGTACAGCAATAATCACTAAGCGCTTTTACCTCAGCGGTTGTGTTTACGTATGAAACCACAACGGCATTTGGGTTTTCTTGTTTCCAGCTTTTAAGCTGCTCAGCGTTAATGGTATCAGCAAGAGAGCAGCCTGCTTTCTCATCGGGGATAAGTACTTTCTTGTCCGGTGAAATAATGGATGCTGTCTCGGCCATGAAATGAACCCCGCAAAACACGATTATATCAGCCTCGGTATCGGCAGCTTCCTGTGAGAGGGCAAGGGAGTCCCCTGTGAAGTCAGCAATGTCCTGGACTTCAGGAAGTTGGTAGTTATGGGCTAAAATCACTGCATTTTTTTGCTGTTTTAGTCTCTTAATTTCTTCTGCAATCTTTACCATATTACTCATAATATAATCATTTATTTATTAATGTTAAGGGGGTAATTATACCATATAGAGGGATATGTCCAGCGCCTGTACGGAGTGTGTTAGAGCGCCAACAGATATAAAATCAACTCCGGTTTCGGCAATTTTGGATAGGCCTTTAAGCGTAATGCCGCCTGAGGCTTCAGTGAAAGCTTTTCCATCGATTAATATGACGGCCTCTTTCATAATATCTGTGCTCATATTATCCAGCATTATTATATCCGCCCCAGATTTAAGGGCCTGCCCTACTTCATTTAGATTAGAAGTTTCAACCTCTATCTTATACTTGCCGGCGTATTTGCTGCGAACCAGCTCTAGCGCATTTTCTATCCCGCCCGCAGCTTTTATGTGATTATCTTTGATCATAACAAGATCGTAAAGGCCAAAACGGTGATTCTGTCCTCCCCCGCAAGCAACTGCATATTTGTCTAAAACTCTTAGCCCTGGGACGGTTTTTCTGGTATCAAGTATTTCGGTATTAAAGCCTTTAAGCGCATCTACATACTTAGATGTCTGCGTTGCTATGCCTGACATGCGCTGAAGTAAATTCAGAGCAAGCCGCTCGCCTGATAAAACGGCTCTAACGCTGGCATGAATTCTTAGAATTTCCCAACCGGGCTCTACAATATTGCCGTCATTTAAGTTTTGAGTAAAAGAAGAATTAGGGTCTAATTTTGTAAATATTCTTTTTGCTACTTCTACGCCTGAAACTATGCCCTTTTGTTTTGCCACAACATAAGCTTCGCATCTTTGGTCTGGTGAGAAAATCGCATTTGTCGTTACATCTCCAGATCCAAGATCCTCTATAAGAGAATTCTCTAAAATTAAATCAACCTTATCCCAATTAATATTAAGTTCTTCCATTTATCTATTAATTTACAGGGGAATACTTGGGCTCTTTGCCCTTTATAACCACAATGTGTTTTGCCCAGTCGCTATTTTCGCCTGAAAAGTCCTCTCTAATATGAACTCCCCTCGTCTCTTCTCTAATTAATGAGAATTTCGCTATCAAAAGCGCCGCATCGAGCGCCATATTAAATTTTAGTCTATAGTAACCAGAGAATTCTTCTACTGATTTAGCAATCTTCTCTAAGTTTTGTATAGCGCTCCTAACTCCACTCCCGTCTCTGACTATACCAACCTGGCTGTTTAGAATTTGCGATACCGCTCTTTTTATGTGGGACAGTTGATTTGACTGAGACTCTGAGTATTCAAATTTATGCTCCTTTAGGTTTAGAGAAGATAAATCAGGCAATTGTTGATCTTGTTCTAAATCTACAACAGCACCGTCTACTGAGCGTTTGGCAAAAACCACGCACTCTAATAGAGAATTGCTTGCAAGTCTATTAGCACCATGAACGCCTGTTGAGGCAACCTCACCGCAGGCAAACAGGCCCTTTATGTTTGTCTCGCCATATAACCCAGTTTTTACACCGCCTATCGTGTAGTGTGCAGCTGGCGCAACAGGGACTAAATCTTTTGTTACATCCACCCCTGAGCTAAGACAAAAATCATAAATATTAGTGAAGCGATTTTTAATATAGTCAGATTCTATATGTCTTAGGTCTAGGTAAACATTATCCTCTCCCGATGTATTCATTTCGGTAAATATTGAGCGTGAGACAATATCTCTTGGCGCAAGCTCAGCGTATTCGCTGTACTCGGTCATAAACCTTCTTTCTTTGCTATTTAGAAGATAAGCCCCCTCTCCTCTAAGTGCTTCGCTGATCAAAAAACTCTCCCCGTTTTCGCTATAAAACGCTGTTGGATGAAACTGGACAAATTCCATATCAGTAATCTGGGCACCAGCTTGGTATGAAAGTGCTATACCCTCTCCGACAGAGCCTTTGGGATTTGTAGTTCTCTTATAAAGCGCTGAGGCCCCACCGGTTGCGAGTATGGTAGCCTTAGAAAGTATTATTTTTGAGTTGAAATTGTTATCTAGGGCGAGTGCTCCGTAGCATCTTTTATTATCTGAGAGGAGCTTAACAACACCTGTGTTCTCATATTTTGTGATGGAAGGATTTTTCTCAACTGCTGAAATCAAAAACCTGACCATCTCTTTTCCTGTAGAAGTGCCCCCCGCATGCAGGACGCGTCTTTTGGTGTGGCCACCTTCAAGTCCAAGCTCAAGCCCGGCATCTCCTGTGTCAAACTCCATGCCAAGGTCCATCATATCGATAACTCTTTGACGCCCTTCTTCAACCAGAATTTCAACCGCCTCTCTGTTGCAGAGCCCTCGTCCTGCTCTTAGAGTATCTTCAATATGAAACCACGTGGAGTCCTGTGGATCCATAGCAGCCGCAATCCCGCCCTGTGCCCAAAAGGAATTGCTTTCCTCAATTGTAGATTTTGTGAGAAGTATCACTGAGCCAAAAGTTGATGCATAGAGCGCAGCGTAAAGCCCTGCAAGCCCGCTTCCTATGATAAGAAAATCGCTGTGAGACTCAATATTATTTTTACTATTCATATATTGGCAAGTTTTAAAGAATACACATATTTGACTTAAAAACTATTCATAGACTTGTGAGAGATACCTCATTCGCCCTATTATTAGATCCTCAAAATCCTCGAGTTCATCATTGGGGACCTCGATCTGAGGGTAATGTGGATTTTCAGATTTCACGATCAGTGATTTATGAGTAGAAAATAAATATTTAAGAGTTACACCTTCAGAGCGGAGCCACACTGCATAGATTTCGCCGCTTATAACTTTTTTGTCATCAGTATCTATACCAACACTAGAGCTCTCTCTAATTACAGGAAACATGCTGTCACCTGATACAGTGAAATAGTACATACCTTGGGAGTGAACATTTAGTGGGACTGTAATCTGATCGTCAGGATCTCTTTCTTTATAATAAGTAAGATCACCATCTCCTATCTTTCCATGTACCGGCACAAGCAGGACTACCTTTTCACTTTCAGAATTGTCTGAAGTTTCATCACCTTTATATTTAGAAGGCTCCTTGGATTCTGAGAGTATATATGTGCTCTTTTTGGACAGCAGAGCTCCTGTATTAGTAAAATACTCCTCAAACAAAGAAGATGAAGGCGGACCAATATCATTTATAAGCCATTCCATGCTCACATCTTCGCATTTGGCGAATATCAGCGGCCAATCTAATGAGTTTCTAGACTTCCAGCTCGCAAGTGTATTCGGCGCAATACCCAAGAAATCAGCTAATTCCTTATCATTGCCAAAACTATAATACTGCTTGAGCTTAGATATTAACAAACTCGCGTTATGTGAATTATCTCTTGACATAAGTCGCGTATTGCGATATTATCCTTTTATAATATGAATTTGTATCGCAAATCATAAGCTATTATGGCGGTAATATCAAGTTGGAGCATCCAGAATCATAATTAATCGGCTAAGCAAAACAAATGAGGATATTAGAGAAGATAGAGATAGTTAATGGAGAGCCGGGCCCTACTATAAACTTGGGCGTAAGCGGGGTAAATAGTTTAATTGGATACTCGTGCAAGATGTGCGTGTTGAACACTCATGGCAAAGAAATAGTAGCGAAAAGAGACGTAACACAGGTAAGTATAGAGGAAGGCAAAGAACTATTTACAATTACTTTAAGTGCATTGGATACTGAAATGCTAAGTGGAGATTTATTTTATATTTGGAAAATAGAGATAACAAACGATATGGTTTATTACAACGATGAAACTCGTATCGGAATAGTAGTTAGCAAGAAAAATGATATATAAATCTTAGACGACTCTTGAATCATTCAGAAATTGATTTATAAATAGAGGCTTTTATGTCTTCTATTTTTTCCGGATCAGAAATCTTCTTGCCTTTCGAGTCTAGTACGTAAAATGCATCAACTACCTGGTCTACTTTAGTGGAAATTTTTGCATACTCAACAGAAAGCTTAAGATCAGTGATAGCTTTAGTTATATCATAGAGCAGACCCGCTCTATCATAAGAATAAACATCGATCACTGTCGCTGTATCAGAAGATTCGTTGTCCACTTCAATTCGTGTCGGGTACTGAGGAATTTTCTTTCCGTAGCGAGATCTTTCCTTCTTGCGTTTTGCGACTAATTTTTCTAAATCCAGCTTACCTGATAGGACTCCTTTAAGGTTTTTATCCAGTTTTTTGAAGAGCTCTTCTTCGCCTCCGCTGGATTTACCCAACCTGTTCACATAGAAAACGTCTAAGATCTTACCGTCTTTTTTTGTGGAGATTCTGGCTCCTAGGATATTAAAGCCACTAGCCCTAATAACCCCGCAGAGTCTTGAGAATATACCGGGCTCATCTACTCCCCATATAGTAAGTTCATCAAACTCCTGATTTGGGAAAAAGGATAGATCAAATCCGAATATGCCTTTTGATTTATGTATATATTCAACATGTTTCGATATTTTTCTGGGCGAAAACCCCATAAAGTAAGAATTAGGCATTTTAGACAAGATCCTTCTGATTTTAATCTTAGGAACTTTTCTGCCGAGCAATCTAATAACTTCATTGATAACCCTTTTAAGCCTGTCCTGGGGTTCTTCTTTCTTAAATTCTCCACCTTCCTCTAACACCTTGGCTGTTCTTATATACAGCTCCTTAAGCAGCATACCTTTCCAGTTTGACCAAACCTCGGGACCCACAGATCTAATATCCGCAAACGTAAGCAGATATAGCAGAGATAGAGTTTCAAGAGATTTCACCGACTTGGCAAACCTGACTATCATACTGTAGTCATGAATATCGCGCCTTTGTGAAAAATGAGACATTATTAAATGATGCTTTACTAAAAACTCCAACTGTTCACTGTCTGATTTTGATAATCCCATCCGCTTTGCAACTGTCGGGATCATAGCAGCTCCTTTCTGTGAGTGGTTACTGCCCTCTCCCTTGCCCATATCATGAAACAAGCATGCTAGATATAGAACATGTTTTTTCATTACAGACTCAGCTGTTTTGGTTAATAATGGAAACTCCTCATCGCTTTTATAGTTCAGGAGATTTTCTATTTCTCTTACAGCAAAAATTGAATGTACATCTACCGTGTAGACATGATAAGCATCATGCTGAACCATGCAGATAATCTTTCCAAATTCCGGAATGTAGTAACCAAGCAACTTAAGTCTGTTCATTTCAAAAAGGGTATCGGCAACATTTTTACCCTTCCTAAGTATTCTTAAGAAAGAGGCATTTACTTCAGGATTAGTTCTAAAGTTCTCGTCAATAGCAGTTCTGCTAACATTTTCTCTAATCAAATCAACCAGATAGGGATTCATTCTAATTTCGTGTTTATCAGAATATTCGAATGCTCTCATCAGGTTAGCAGGATCCTCTTTAAAAATTTCAGCATTTGAAACAGACAGCATCCCGCTCTGGATTATAAAATCATGCTCAAGTTTAATTTTTTTAGGTCCGCGTGGAATCAACCTGACTTCTGCCACGCATTTATCAATTAGTATCTTGGATTGCTCCCTGATATCATGAGCCCTTAAGTAATAAATCTTCATAAACCTCTCAACTGCGGGCAGATCAGCATCTCTAAAACCTAGAAACTTGGCAATTTTCTCCTGGAACTCAAACCCAAGCCTATCTTCTCCCCTCTGAGCCAAATAGTGAAGCTCAGAGCGGATTAAAAGCAGAAAATTAAGACCTTTTTCAAAAGTTTTAAGCTCCTTTTCAAGGAGTATTCCTTTTGGCAATAGCTCCTGAAAACTCTTTACTTTATATTTAGCCTGAGCAATCCAAAGGGCATAGTTTATGTCTCTTAACCCTCCCTCACCCTCTTTAACA
>JBCCIH010000122.1 GCA_039028315.1 Thermodesulfobacteriota bacterium
AAGTGATTCGGGGTCTTGTATTAGCTCTTTAAGCCTAACTAAGAACTGAACAGCCTCTCTTCCGTCCACTATTCTGTGATCGTAACTAAGCGCAACATACATCATAGGCTTTACCTCAAGATCGCCGTTTATAACTACCGGTCTCTCTTCAATCTTATGAAGTCCTAGAATTCCAACCTGTGGAGGGTTTAGAATCGGCGTGCTCATAAGTGAGCCAAAAACGCCGCCGTTTGTAATTGTAAATGTGCCGCCCATAATATCTTCTAAAGACAACGTGTTCTCTTCAGATTTAGCGGCGTACTCTTTTATCTTCTTTTCTATCTCGGCAAATGACATTCCGTCAGCGTTTTTGAGAACTGGCACCACTAGGCCCTCTGAGGCTCCTATTGCAACCCCTATGTCATAGTAGTGCTTAATAATCATATCATCGCCGTCTATCTCCGCATTAATCGCAGGAAAAGCCTTTAATGCACCGATAGATGCTTTCACAAAAAATGAGTTTAGACCTAATCCAACACCGTATTTCTCTTTAAAAGTTTCTTTGCGTCTTTTACGAAGTTCCATCACCGCGCTCATATCAATCTCATTAAATGTTGTGAGCATCGCAGTTGTCTGAGAAGCCTCAAGCATTCTTCTTGCAATAGTGCGTCTTCTTCTGGACATCTTAATTCGCTCTTCTCTTACTTCTCTTGCAATTGGAAGCTCGGGTGATTCATTTATGTTTACAACTGCAGGTGCTTTAGGGGCAGGCTCAACAATAGGAGCTTCAAGCTCTGCCTCTTTAATCTCTTTGACCTCATAGTTTTCAACATCTTCTTTTGTAATTCGTCCACTTGGGCCGGTTCCTTTCACTTTGCTGATATCAACGCCTAGTTCCTGGGCTAGATTTTTTGCAACCGGTGTTATTTTTTCATTTGTCTCTTGCTCAGCTGTGAACTCTTCTTTGATTTCTACGACTTCCTCTACTTTCTCTGCAGCAGGCTCAGGGGCTTTAGTTTGCGCAGCGGCTCCTTCTTCTATAACTCCAAGCACTTCACCCACTTCCACATCGTCATCAGCGTTTTTGAGTATGCTTGTAATAACTCCCTTTTTTTCAGAAGCCACTTCAAAATTGGCTTTTTCAGTTTCTAGCTCTAAAATTGCTTCTCCAATATTCACGGAGTCCCCTTCAGATTTAAACCATCTGATAATTGTGGCCTCTACTATGGATTCGCCTAATTCTGGTACTACAATGTTTGTTGACATTTCTTCTCTCCGGTTGCTATACGTTTTTTACCCAAGTAATTCCCAGTTCATCTAAGTTGGGGAGTTCTTTCTCTATCATGAAAGCTTGTTTGATAAGTGCCTGCTGATTTACCTTGTGCATAGATGAAGATCCCTCAGCAGGGCTTGAGTTACGCTTTCTGCCAATATAATGAAGCGGGAATCTGCCGTCTATCAGTTTTCTGAAAAATGGGAACATGAACATCCATGCGCCCATGGTCTCGGGCTCTTCCTGAAGCCATACCACTTCTTCAAGATTAGGATATCTGCCAAGTACCTCTCTTATTTTCTGCGTGGGAATTGGATAGAGCTGCTCGACTCTTGCAATTGCAATATCTTTTGCGTTCTCTTTTCTATATTCACTTGTATTAAGATCAATAAATACTTTCCCGCTGCAGAGAATTAGCCTTTTTATCTTCTTAGCCTGCTTATCGTCAATATCATCATCTATAACTGCTTGCCAGGATCCTTCTGATAGATCTCTGACTGAGGAAAATATAGCAGGATTTCTAAGAAGACTCTTAGGCGTTAGAACAATTAATGGAAGTGGATCCTCTTCTAACACCCCGGCCTGACGCCTTAGTAAATGAAAGTACTGAGCCGAAGTTGTGCAGTTTGCAATTCTCATATTGATTTCCGCGGCTGATCCTAAAAACCTAACTGGCCTACCTGAGGAATGATCCGGCCCCTGGCCTTCATAACCATGAGGTAGAAGCAGAACTAAAGAGGGCGTTTGACCCCATTTTGCTCTTGCTGATACTAAAAATTCATCAATAATTGTCTGTGCGCCGTTAATAAAATCACCATACTGAGCTTCCCAGATCACCAGTCTTTTAGGTTCCTGTATGTTGTAGCCGTATTCAAACCCTATGCATGCGTTCTCAGTAAGTGGGCTGTTATGAATCTCAAAAGCTGCTTTGGCTTGAGGGATGTTTTGAAGCGGTACATAAGGGTCCCAGTTTCTAGAATCATGAAGTACAGCATGACGGTGGCTGAAAGTTCCTCTTTCAGAGTCTTGACCAGTGAGCCTAATAGCAGTGCCGTCAGCTAGAATTGATGCATAGGCCAAATCTTCAGCCGTTGCCCAATCAATTGTTTTCTCATCAATGTCATCAAAGGATTTTGCCCTTCGTTCCATACCTCGTCTTAGCTTGGAGTTAAGGTTAAAATCCTCTGGAAGTTTTACTAATGAATCGTTTAGTTCTTTAAGTGTCTGAGCATCAACAGCTGTTTTTACTTTTTGTGCTGCTCCTGCTGGAGGTTTTTCAGACTGTGATTCCTCTGGGATATCTTCTGGAGAGAGTGATTCAAAATCGCTATGAATCTTCTCAGTGAATTTAGAAACAATTTCCTCTGGTTCGTTTTCTGAAACAACCCCTCTTTCAACTAAAGTCTTTGCATATATTTCTCTAACGCTAGGGTGCTTGTCTATAATGTCATACATAGCTGGCTGAGTGAAAGTTGGTTCATCAGCTTCGTTGTGACCATGGCGTCTATATCCGATAAGATCAATTAATATGTCTTTCTGGAATTTTTGAAGGTATGAAAATGCCAGTCTTGAAACTTCGATACAAGCTTCAGGATCATCTGCGTTCACATGAAGGATAGGAATCTCAAACCCTTTAGCCAGATCACTGGCGTACAAGGTGCTTCTGCTGTCAGAAGGTAGAGCAGTATATCCAAGCTGATTATTAGTAATAATATGTATAGTGCCGCCTGTGGTATAACCCGGTAGCCTCGATAGATTTAGTGTTTCTGATACAATTCCTTGACCTGGAAATGCAGCGTCTCCGTGAACGATAACCGGCAGAGATACAGCAGGATCAAACTGCGGCGCCCCTGGCCGATCAACCTTGGTTCCAGAAGCTCTTGTCATCCCCTCAACCACGGGATTTACAGCTTCAAGGTGGCTAGGGTTTGGGGCAAGAGTAATCACCATATCTATTTGTTTGCCGTTACTCACAGCATGGCGCGCGCCGTCGTGATATTTCACATCTCCAGTCCATCCCATATCGTCTCTAAAATCTCTCTCTAAAACGGGATCTTTAAACTTTATTAGAGTTCCTTTGTAGTTTTTGTTCATAACATGATGCATAACATTTAGACGTCCTCTGTGAGCCATCCCAAGCATTATATTATGTTTATCTGCTTCAGCCGCCAATCCTACTATTTCGTTTAGCATTGGTACCAGTGTGTCTACGCCCTCTATTGAAAAACGGAATTTGCCGGGGAAAATGCGGTGTAGAAATCTCTCAAACACCTCTACCTGCGTAAGGCTCTCAAGTAACATACGCTCATTTATAGGATCATTCGGCGGGCGGTACTTGCCTGATTCTGCAGCTACTCTAAACCATTTTCTCTCTTCTAAACAGTTAATGTGATAGTCTTCAAAACCTATTGTAGATGAATATATTGAGCGAAGTTTAGTTATAGCCTCATAAGCGTTAGTAGTTTGCTCAGCCACCGGACCTCTTACCAAGCTTGATGGCAGTTGAAAAAGGTCCTCTTTAGTAAGCTCGTGTCCTTCTACACTCAAGCATGAATCTCCAGGAGGAGGGCTTCCAAGCGGGTCAAGTTTTGCCTCTAAGTGGCCAAAAGCCCTAATAGCCTGGGCTAAGTTGGCCGCGGCCACAATTTTGTCCATGTCTTGAGGGTCTGCATCTGTAGTTACAGTCTCTGAAATCTCAGGGTTCCAATTTTCGAAAAGTGCCCGTATTTCAGGATCTACAGAGTCTGGATCCTGTAAATATTTCTCGTACAACTCCAAGACATAGCCTGAGTTAGGTCCATGAAAAAGATGTGAAAGGTTCATATTTTATTCCTGTTTTAACAGTAGTTCTCTTTGTGGATGGCGTTTAATATTAACATCAAATTTTGATAATAATAGTAGCATAAGAAAAATTACTTCGCAATTTCATATCACACAATATTTGTATTTGATGAAAGTAAAACTCTACGGGATGCAGAATTTGAGAATATTCCTGCATTATGGGGAAATTTCTAGATTTTATTCACTCAAAGCTCTAGCGACTTTAGAGCTTTGAATTTACATAATTAAATCCCTAAACCTTATCCTAGATGAGCCTTCATAAAAGCATCATAGTGCTTACGATGATCATCATGGCCGATTTCCTGCTGAGCTGGATATGTTTCTTCCTTATTAACTATTAGTGACTCAAGAGAAGGATGCTGAGCTTTGAATATGCGGCCTATCGGAATATGACCTTCTTCTTTAAACTCTAAGAGTTTTTGGAAACACTCTGTTCTATTTGTTGGATCGTAATTCTCATCTTCGTCCACATTCACTACCCTTGCGCGCCATTCGCGGTGGGTATCATAGTATGTAACACATGGTGAAAGTACTTCTAAAAATGCAAACCCCTTTCCTGACTCTGTGTGCTCAATTGCAGCTTCCATAAGTTCTCCGAGCTGCTCAGGGTTTCCGCTAAATCCTCTTGCCAAAAATGTTGAGGATAAAAAGCTAAGCCCTAGTAGCATGGAGTCCATTCCGGCCTCAGCGTTATCGCGGTAGCCTGTAGGGCTGGTTGGGGAAGCTTGTCCTTTTGTAAGTCCGTAATTGCTGTTATTCATAACTACATACATTATGCTTGGATTACTTTTAAATGTATGAACTAAGTGGCCTGCGCCAATTGCAAAACCATCTCCGTCTCCTCCGGCAGCGATCACTGTAAGATCTGGGTTAGCCAGTTTTGCGCCTATTGTTGCAGGGAGTACACGTCCATGAAGCGCGTGATAACCATAGCATTTAAGGTTATTTTGAATTGTTCCCGAGCAACCTATGCCGGCTAGCAGCATAAGTTTATGAGGAGGAATTCCCATTTTCTGAAGAGATTTCTCAAGCACTCCCTGCACTGCGAAATCTCCGCAACCTGCGCACCATATCGGTCTTGCCGGTGTAAATGTTTTTGTGCTAGGTGTTGTTGTCATTGGGCTTTTGCCTCCTGTTTATCTTCTTGCTCTAAAATTTGATTTACTAAATAACCAGGTCTGTAAGGAAGACCGTCGTATCTGCAAATACTAATAATCTTGCTTGAGTCTGCGCCCTGGTGCATAAATAGGCGCGCAAGCTGAGCCTGGGCGTTTAGGTCAATTACATAAACCCTCTCGCAGCTGTTTATAAAATCAAATGTATCATCAAGCACCGGCCATATGGTTCTTGGCTGATGATATCTTGTTTTAATTCCTTGTGACTCTAGCATCTCTACTGCTTCAAGTATTACGCCGTACATCATGCCTATTCCGATAAAGCCGATTGGTGCTTTTGGATCGCCGTATTCTCTACCCTTGGGAAGCTCTTTTTTGGCAACCTCGATTTTGTGAAAACGCTTGTCCATCATCTTAACCCTGTTCTTTGGATCGGTGGAAACAAGACCGAACTCGTCATGCTCATTACCGGTTACAAGTGACATACCTCCAGGGGTTCCCGGGGCGGCAAATGCCGATACCCCATCCTCTGAGAATCCATAGCGCTTGTATGTCTCTAAGTTTGCAACTTCCTCTGGTGTGAGTCTCTTTCCAGGTTCTACCTCTATGTCATCTAAGTTAAACGGTTTAACGCTAGCTATGTTTTGAGATAGCGCTTGGTCCATTGCAATAACAACCGGGCATTGATATTTGTCAGCTAAGTTGGTGGCATCAAAGGAGAGGTAAAAGCAATCTTCAGGATGTCCTGGGGCAAGCACAATTCTTGGAAAGTCTCCATGGCCTCCGAAGACCATAATGTTAATATCGCTTTGCTCTGGTTTCGTCGGCATCCCGGTGCTCGGTCCGGAGCGCTGGCAGTCAACAAGCACCATTGGTACCTCGCCTGAGCCGGAATGTCCTATACCTTCCTGCATCAAAGAGAACCCTGGCCCTGAAGTGGCAGTCATGGTTCTCACCCCTGTAAGTGCTGCTCCGATTGCCATATTTATTCCTGCAAGCTCGTCCTCTGTCTGACGTGCAACCCCGCCGCAGCGTGGTAACCATTTTTGAAGTGTCTCCAATACCTCAGATGAAGGCGTGATTGGATATCCTGTGAAAAATCTTCCGCCGGCAGCCATAAATCCAAATGCCACTGATTCATTACCCATTAAAAGTAAATGCTCTTCGGGCTCTGTATGTTCTATTCTGTAAATACCTTCGCCGTGTTTAATTCCCATCTCATCTGCTAGGTGAAGCCCTAAACCAAGTGCTTCAAGGTTGTAGTCTAAAATGATCTGTCCGCGGCGTTCAAATCTTTTAGTAAAAGTATGTCGCATAGCATCGTCTTCTAGTCCTAACAAGCGTCCTACTATTCCAAAGGCGATACTGTTTTTATATAGTTCCCTTCGCATTGTGCGCATTGCTATTCTGTTAAAAGGGGCAGCGTAGAGTTTTGTGCCTTCAGGAAGCAGTCCATCACGTAAAGGGCCGCTTGAATCATCAAAGACCACTATACTGTCCGGGTTTATCTGGTGGGCGTTCTTCTCCACAGCTTCTTCGTCAAGAGCTACCAAAAGGTCTATGTGGCTACCCACACAAAAGCGCTGACCTGTGAAAGCTCTCATTGTGGCCGCGGCATGTCCGCCTCTAATTCGTGATAAAACATCTCTTTCTGTGTATACGTTAAGCCCAGCATTACGAAACAGATCAGCAAGCATCGTGATCACCGTAAGTGAGCCGTCTCCTCCCTGACCTGCGACAATGACGTTAACGTCTTCTAGTATTGGTTGGCTGTTTTTGGAACTCATTTACTTTCTGCTCCTCCATCCTCTGGTTTCTTATAGTCTTTATAAAGCGTTTTTGGATTTGTGTTGCCTAGCTCAACCCTTTCATCATATGTGGGCATAAGGGCTGGCAGTGGTTTGTTTCGTTTTATATTGGATAATCTGATTAATAGTTGTTTTGCCTTGGGCTGTTCTTCCTCTTCCATGATTTCAAAGAGATCAGCATCAACAGCTGACTGCCAGAACTTATGTCCCTGCTCAGTTCTTACAGCGACAAAGGTCCATCCCATAAGACCAATTCCGCCAACTCCTATGTCAGCGTGCTCTGCGGCATAGTCCAGGCAGTATAGACAAGCAGGGCGGGCAAAAGGATGAAAATCCTTAAGCTTCATGATTATTTCTCTGCCGTCTCTAAGCTCAATGATAACCTTTCCTTTTACGTTTACATTTACGATATCTATAGGATCTACCCCGAGCTCCTCT
>JBCCIH010000123.1 GCA_039028315.1 Thermodesulfobacteriota bacterium
GATCATCATTTACATTCATTTGGAGAGGGGGATGTTGAAGCAATCCTCGAGGACTACACCCAGGATTCCATAATTATTATCCCAAACGCTATAATTAGAGGACTTGATGAGATAAGAGATTTTTTCACGAACCTAACAATGGAAGTACTCCCGCCGGGGTGTGATTTTCATCTTCACGGAAAAGTGGTAGAAGAGAATGTCGGCTATCTGGTCTGGCAGGCGGAGTCTGACGGTTATAAGATTCCCTTTGCCTCTGACACTTTTGTATTTGATGATGAGGGCAGAATTGAAGTGCAGACAATTGCATTTGTTCTTCACGAAAAGGAGTAGGAACTCTAAGAACCTATGAGCACACATGATGATATTAGCCCCCGGGTGCTGAGAATTGAGATATGGATGAAGGACAACATGGAGTGGTCCATTGACGGGGACGGTTCTGAGGATCAGTTCAAGTTGGCAGAGATGAAGGTGCGCTCACTATTTAAAGACGAGGAAGAACTGAAGCTTGTAAAGAACAAAGACGATATCAGTGCGGTTTCCAAAGATAAAGCCATAGAAACAATACAAAATACACTTTCCAATGATAATTTGATGCTATGCGATGAGAAATTCACCCGCATGATGGTGTTTTTTTACTTGAGTAAGGTAGAATAGAAATCTAAATATAAGCCTAAAATCAAAGTATTACTATACTTTTTGCATAACTGGATGAATAATTGAAATTTGCTGCAATAGATGTGGGATCAAACGCCGTAAGGCTTCTTTTTTCTCAGGTATTTGAGAACAAGGGCGAGCCGTTCTTTAAAAAAGACTCTCTTTTTAGGGTTCCCATAAGATTGGGAGAAGACTCTTTTGTAAAACGTAAAATCAGTGACGAAAAAGCCGATAGTCTGATAAAGACCATGATGGCGTTTAAATATTTGATTGAGGCCTACTCTCCGCTTGACTATATGGCAATAGCTACTGCGGCCATGCGTGAGGCTGACAACTCAGTTGAAATAGTAAATGCAGTAAACAAGGAGACAGGTGTTAATCTTCAAATAATTGATGGTCAGCGTGAGGCTGAGATTATCTATTCTAACCATGTGGCAGAGGAGCTAGACAAAAAAGGCAACTATTTGTATATCGATGTCGGAGGCGGAAGCACCGAGCTTACACTCATTTCGGGCTCCGTAGTTGTTGACTCAGGCTCATTTAAGCTGGGAACGGTCAGGCTCTTAGAAGATCAGGTGCCAAAATCTGAGTGGCAGAGAATGAAAAATTGGATTAAGGAAAGCACTGCGGATTACCCGGCGATTAAGGGAATCGGAACAGGCGGCAACATTAATAAGATTCTAAAGATGTCGATGAAAGATGATGGAGAGTTCTTAACCTATAAGAACATTAAGAAAGTATCTGATCTGGTCAATTCATTTAGTTATGAAGACAGAATTTCTAAACTTAATCTTAGACCAGACAGAGCAGACGTAATTATTCCAGCTACAAAAATATTCCTAAAGACTCTAAAATGGGCTGATATAAAAGACTTGTACGTGCCAAGCATTGGGCTGTCGGACGGCATAATTCATGTGCTATATGAAAAACAAAAGCAGCTTAGGCTTGAAGCTTGATAGTTCAGGTGTCTAAAATGCTCTTTAATATAGGAATATATAGCTTATATTAAAACTATGACAACGCCCGTCAACAATAGCGATTACTACACTTTGCCAGATGGTTTATCCAGAATTGAATTTCTGAAAAAACTTGCGAATGATCATAAAATTGTCTTGGACCCGCCTCAGAAAAAGAAAGAGGAATTCTTTGACACTTTCGACAGACGACTTTACAGCTCAAACCTGGTGCTAGTAAAAGAAGACAACTCTTATCATCTTAAAAGCTTAACGGACGGAAGAGAACTTCAAGCTTTTGAGGATACAAAAAAGCTATCACCTAAGTTTTGGTGGGATTTTCCCAAATGCTCACTCAGGGCTGAGCTCAAACCGCTTAGCAGTATAAGAGCCCTACTCTCTTTGGCCAAAATTGAAAGGACAGTTGCAACACTCAAAGTACTAAATGAAGACAAAAAAACTGTACTTTTTATATTTGTAAAAGAGCTTGTGGTCATTTCAGATCAAAGAAGGATTAAGCCTTGTGTCGTTGTGCAGCTAAAAAATGTTAGAGGATATGAAAAAGAGTTTAAGGAATTTAAAAGTTATATAGAAGAGTTAGGACTAAAAAACTCTAAGGACGATATTATTTCTGCAGCAGTCTCTAATCAAGGGAAATACCCTCTTAATTACACATCTAAAATCAACGTTAAGCTAAAGCCTGATATGAAAGGTCATGAGGCAGCAAGGCTCATATTTGAGAATCTTCTTGGAACAATGAAAGTAAATGAGTTTGGCATAAAAGATGATATAGATACAGAGTTTTTGCACGATTTTAGAGTGGCCGTAAGAAGAACAAGATCTGCACTAAGTCAGGTTAAGTCGGTATTTAGCCCTGAGGACACTGATAAATATAAAGAACAGTTTTCAGTTATTGGAAAAGCCACAAACGAGCTCAGGGACCTTGATGTTTATCTGTTAACTGAGGATTCCTATAAAAAGATGCTGCCTGAGGATCTTAGGGGCGGGCTGGATCCACTTTTTGACAAACTCACGCAAGACCGCAAAAAGGCATGCACAGAGTGTGCTCAATTTCTGAATTCAAAGAATTATAAAGAAATTATTTCAGACTGGCAGGAGTTTTTGCACAACGAGAGTTCGGACGCAAATTCTGCGGCAAACTCTCAGAGACCTATAATTGAAATATCTAAAGAGCATATTTGGAAAAAATACAGCAAGATAATAAAACAAGGCAGAAAAATAAATGACGCTACGCCTGATCCTGAGTTACATAGCCTAAGGATTGAGTGTAAGAAGCTCAGATATTTACTTGAGTTCTTTACTTCTCTATTCCCAGCTGATGATATGAAAACCATTATTAAGCACTTAAAAGTGCTTCAGGATAATTTAGGTGACTTTAACGACCTTCATGTACAGCAGGAGAGTCTAAAAAAGTTTCTTAGCTCCAAAGATATTGGGTATGATCAAAGTAGCAGCACAGTTGCGGCTGCTGGGGGTCTTGTATCGGTCCTTTATCAACAGCAGGCGGTTGTGAGAAAAAAATTCAAAGAGAACTTTAATGAATTCAGCGATAAAGAAACCACAGAGCTATTTGAAAAGCTGTTTTCTGATAATTAGTAGAGGGTTTTGATGAAAAAAATTGCAATTTACAGCATGAAGGGAGGCGTCGGTAAAACGGCTGCCGCAGTTAACCTCTCATATCTAGCTGCGGCTGGTGGAGACAACACACTCTTATGCGACCTCGATCCACAAGGAGCTTCTACATATTATTTCCGCATCAGGGCATCTAAGAACTTCAATACCAACAAGTTTATTAAAGGCGGAAAACATATAGATAAAAATATAAAGGGCACAGACTATCCACACTTAGATCTGCTTCCTTCAAAACTATCCTACAGAAATCTGGACTTGGCTCTTGATGCTCTTAAGAATTCAAGAAAGCGATTAAAGCAGATATTTAAAGACCTGGAATATGAATATGACTATCTATTCATGGACTGTCCTCCGGGAATATCACTGATATCAGAGAATGTTTTTAACGCAGCCGATATTATTATAGTGCCGCTTATTCCGACTACACTTTCAGAGCTCACATATGAAAAGCTGATAAAGTTTTTTGAAAAAAACGATATTGACTCAGGCAAGATTTATACTTTCTTTTCAATGGTAGAATCAAGAAAGACCCTTCATCAGGAAACTATGAATAAAGTGTCTCAAGAGGGAGGAAATATTCTTGAGTCCAGAATCCCCTACCGCTCGGACGTAGAAAAAATGGGCATATACCGTGAGCCCGTACCTGTATCATCTCCACATTCAGATTCTACCCAGGCTTATGTCGAGCTGTGGAATGAAATTAAATCACTTTGTTAATTAAAAGTAGATATGCCCAAAGAGATTGAAAGAAAGTTTTTAGTCAACGAACTACCCACGAATCTGCAAAACTATCCTAAGCACGAAATCAACCAGGGCTATATAAGGATTGAAGATGACGGAACTGAAGAGAGGGTCCGTAAAAAAGGTTCAAAGCACATGCATACTATAAAATCGGGCAAGGGTCTAATAAGGCAAGAATCTGAAAGAGTTATAAGCAAAGAAGAGTTTGAGAAGCTTTGGCCCAGCACACTTGGCAAGAGAATTACTAAGACCAGATATGAAATTAATTTTGGTGACGTCATAATTGAGCTAGATATCTACTCTGGTGATCTTAATGCTCTCATTGTTGCTGAAATTGAGTTTGAGAGAGAAAATAAAAGTTTAGAGTTTAAGCCCCCGAGCTGGTTTGGCAATGAAATTACTTATGATGAGAGATATAAGAATAAAAACCTTGCAATTTATGGTATTCCCAAGACTTGAATCTTACTTAGCTTAAAATGCTCTCCCCCTCAATAAAACCCTACTTTATAGAATTAATCTAATATAATTATGATTATTTGTAATTCTATCTATTTTATTCTATAATGATTGAAATTTTTATATTAAGAAGAAAGAGGATGATTAATATGCGCCTTTTATTATCTCTTTGTTTTCTTATTTGCTTTACTGGTCTGACCTATGCTCAGCCAGTACCTTTTGAGTGTGATAATAGGTTTCATATGATTTTTGGTGAACAAGGCCAATCGCTAACATATGATTTAACTACAGATACATTTGTAATTGCACCTGAGCAGGCCAATAGAAGTATGAATGCAGCAGGGTATAGAGAAGTAGATAACCTTGGTTACGCTATTTTTTCAAACTCTAATGAACTAGCACAAATATCTGCAGACGGATCTGTCGTAAATCTTGGGCCAGTTAACGGTCTACCAGAAAATATATCTATTCCCGCAGGAAGCTTTGGCAATGATGGTTTGTTATATGTTTATAGAGGCGGAGTTCCTGATATTCAGAATACAATATTTGGAATTAACGTTGACACAAGACAAGTAGAAAGAGAGATTGATATTCAAGGCCCTAATTTTGTTGTAGCTGATATTGCATTAAATCCAAACGATGGTCTTTTTTATGGTGTTAGTGGAAATTACGAAGGGGTACCTGACACTGTCCTTTTTACAATAGATATTGAGAGCAGGACAACGCAAGTGATAGGACCAGTAATCGGACCAGTGGCATCGGCTGCAGCATTTGCTGATTCATCAGGAGTCATATACACGGCATCAACAAGAAACACTCAACCTTTTGCAGCATTTGATACAGAAACTGGCGAAGGTATAGTGCTTGGAAATGTGGCCGTAATGCCGGTAACTGTAGATGGTGGCGTAGATGGGTTTTTCTGTGCGGCAAGTCCAGGACCTGTGGCAACTTTCGTACCTACTCTTTCTGAGTGGGGTATGATTGCTATGGCAGGTATATTGGGGATTGTAGCTTTTATATATATTAGAAAAAGAAAGGCTGTAGTATAAAGCTTATAACATAGAACAAAGTATTCATTATAAGGAGCTTCGCAGATTATTTCTGATAAGCTCCTTTTTTATTGCTTTTCACCTAATGTTAGTTACCTTAAGACACCTATTAGCTGATATCTGCTTGGCGGTTGAGTTAAGCGCGATTATCTCTTAAACTAATTTCATGAGAAATAAAACAACAATTCTATATGTTGCTTTACTGGCAGTTTTGATAGGGTATGGCTGTAAGGATCAGCATCCTGTTGAGCCAAACGGACTATGGGAAAAGACTGTGAATAAAGAAATTATAGGAACATTAGAACTCGAAGAAAACTCCAAGTTCACTTTTACAGCAGTCGATAGTAAGCACACTGATAGCAAAGGTAGATACAGTTTGATTGAGGATGAAATTACATTTGAAGATGATACGTGCCAAAATCCTGGAACTTACCAATATATTATAGGAAAAGACGTGCTTACTTTTACACTAAAAGACGATACTTGTGAGCAAAGAGCACAAGTGATAACCGGAACTTGGACACTTAAATAAAGTATCTTTATCTATCCAAATTATCCCCAAATTTATCTGAAACTAAATGAAGTTTCTATCATCATATATAGATATATAGATTATTTTATAGAATGGAGACTTTAAATATAATTTATCACTAGTAGTTTCCAACTAATTAGGATAGAATACATACCATCTTACAGAGATTTAAAAAATTTGAAAAATAAACATATTCAAATGGAGAATGGCCTGGATGAGATTTAAGGATAAAACAGTAATAATAACAGGCGGCGGAACAGGCATAGGAAGAGAAACAGCCCTACTCTTTGCACAAGAATCAGCAAATGTTGTAATAGTTGGAAGAAGAAGCGAAAAACTTGAAGAGGTTCAGCAAGAATCCAAAAAGTTTGGACCGGAGCTTGACTATATTGCCGGTGATATATCTATTGAAGAGACATGCAAAACAGTTGTTGATTATGTAATAGAGAAATATGGGCATATCAATATACTAATTAACAATGCCGGCATTTTACACCCGGGCACTACCCATGAAATATCTAGTGAGCACTGGGATGATACTTTTAGGATCAACGTTAAAGGCCTTTGGCTTATGTCAAAGTATGTAATACCGCAGATGGCGGATCAACGACATGGAGTAATTATAAACACTTCATCCATAATTGGCATAAAAGGTTTTGTTGGAGTAGCTGCTTATGCAGCATCTAAAGGTGCAGTAGCTCAACTAACTAAATGTATGGCGCTTGAATATGCCAAGAAAGGAATAAGGGTAAATGCAATCTGCCCAGGATTTGTGGATACACCTCTTGTTACTGAGGGATACTTGAAAAGGGCTCAAGATAAAGAGTCTGCAGTCAATTATATGAATTCTCTACATCCGGTAGGAAAAATTGCTACACCAAGAGAAGTAGCATATGCAATACTGTTTCTATGCGATGACACCTCGGGCTTTATTACCGGCCATTTAATGCCCATTGATGGCGGATGGAACGCAAGATAAATACCAATACTTACTATTAAATAATTTTATACAAACTTTCTAAACGTATAACTTACTTCCTTTTATAACTATATATTGTTTATTAGCTATATAAATATTTATCCTACTATTGATTATTCTTAACAATTATGATATTTTAGCTTTAGGTTTAGAAGATGGCGAATTTTAGGCTTATTACAGTGTAGCGGACTTAAACCAGCCTAAACACTTCAAAACCCACCAAAACGAGCTCATTAAAGGAGGTGTTCCCACTAAGAGCGATTAAAACAAGTGCAATTTAACACAATTGTACACCTGTATTGCTGCATACGAAGGAACACTAACTAACAAAAAACCCCATTAAAAAGCTATTAGGAGGATATAAAGGATGAGAATTTTAACTACAGTACTTGCAGTCTTTTTCGGCATTGCTGCATTATCAGTATCAGCCAATGC
>JBCCIH010000124.1 GCA_039028315.1 Thermodesulfobacteriota bacterium
AAGTTTGAGAACATGGGAGCCCAGATGGTAAAAGAAGTAGCTTCCAAGACAAGTGATGTTGCCGGAGACGGAACAACAACAGCTACAGTACTTGCTCAAGCAATCTTCAGAGAGGGAATTAAGCTCGTAGCAGCAGGTCATGATCCGATGAAACTTAAAAGAGGGATCGACAAGGCTGTAGAAGTAGTAGTAGACAGCATCAGAAAACAGAGCAAGCAGGTTAAAGGCAGAACCGAGATCGCTCAGGTAGCCACAGTATCGGCAAACGGAGACGAGACAATCGGAAACATCATTGCGGATGCAATGGAGAAGGTTGGTAAAGACGGCGTAATCACCGTAGAAGAGGGAAGAAGCCTAGAGACAGAGCTTGACGTGGTAGAGGGTATGCAGTTTGACAGAGGCTACCTAAGCCCATACTTCATTACAGATCCAGAGAGAATGCTGATCGAGCTCGAAGACCCAATCATCCTAATGTATGACAAAAAGATCGCTAACATGAAAGACCTAGTGCCACTACTTGAGGAAGTTGCAAGATCCACAAAGCCTCTACTTGTTATGGCAGAGGATATAGAGGGGGAGGCCCTAGCAACACTAGTTGTTAATAAAATGAGAGGCACCCTAAAAGCAGCCGCTATTAAAGCACCTGGGTTTGGAGACAGACGTAAGGCAATGCTAGAGGACATAGCAGTTCTAACCGGTGGTAAAGTGATTGCAGAAGAAGCGGGAATGAAACTTGAGAACGCTAAGCTTCCTGATATGGGAAGAGCAAAGAGAGTAATAATCGATAAAGACAACACAACACTAATCGGCGGAAGCGGAAAGAGAGGCGAGATCGAGGGCAGAATCAGACAGATCAAAGCCCAGGTAGAAGACGCAAGCGGTGAATATGACCGTGAGAAACTACAAGAGAGACTAGCTAAGCTAGCAGGCGGTGTTGCGGTAATCAGAGTAGGAGCTGCAACAGAGGCAGAGATGAAAGAGAAGAAAGCCAGAGTAGAGGACGCTCTAAACGCCACAAGAGCAGCCGTTGAAGAAGGGATTGTTCCTGGCGGCGGTGTTGCACTAATAAGAGCCATTAAAGATGTGGCTGGCTTTAAAGGTGCAGACTCAGAAGAGGGCGCAGGCGTGAGCATCGTTAAACGCGTACTTGAAGAGCCTCTAAGAGGCATAGCAGGTAACGCCGGATGGGACGGCTCAATCGTAGTAGGAAAAGTAAGCGAGCAAAAAGGCTCAAATGGATTTGACGCCGGAAAGCTTGAGTACTGCGATATGATAGCAGCCGGAATCATCGACCCAGCCAAGGTTACAAGAAGCGCAATCCTAAACGCATCAAGTGTTGCGGGACTGCTTCTAACAACTGAAGCCCTAATCGCCGAAAAACCGGAAGCCGGTGGCGGCGGTGACCCTGGTAGTATTCCAAACATGGGCGGCATGGGTGGAAGTATGCCAATGATGTAAAAATAATAAAGACTATAAAAACAAAAAGCGGGCTAACCTAAAAAGGAAAGCCCGCTTTTTTATTTCTATTGAACTTGAGGAAAGGTAGCCCAGGTTCTAAATTATTATCCAAAACTTTTTTTAAATTTATATCCAACTGATTTATACGCTAGTTTTGCAGCCAGTACATCGGGACCAGTTATTCCTGCAATTGGAGAAAGCTCAACTATGTCCATTCCAACCACTTCACAGCTACAAAACACCTCTGTAATAAGCCTGATAACTTGGCTCCAGTCAAGTCCTCCCGGCTCAGGAGTTCCTGTTCCAGGGACTATTGAAGGGTCAAATCCGTCCATGTCTATGCTCAAATAAACCTTTGATTTCAGGGTAGATAGCACATTTTGAACCCATTTATCCATCTTCATTTCATGAATTTCACGTGCATGAAAAATTTTTACATTTTTAGCTTCTTTTATATACTCAGATTCTTCTTTTGAATAACTCCTTATTCCTACTTCGGTGACAGGTAGTCCGCACTCAGAAACTCTTCTCATAACACATGCGTGGTTAAACTTAGTGCCTTCATATGAGTCTCTAAGATCACAGTGTGCGTCAATATTAAGTACGGAAAAGTCCCCGAACTTTTTCTTGTGCGCCTGGACTGCACCAAATGTTATAGAGTGTTCTCCTCCGAGGGTAATAATAAACTTATCTTTATCCAAGAGTTCACTGCAAACTGAGCTTAGCGATTCTACCATCTCCTTGGGATCAACATTAGTTTCTAGCTCAGGCATTGTATGGATACCAATTTCATAGGGTTCAATTCCAAGCTCGTCATCATACAGCTCTAAAGACCTTGAAGCATATATAATTGAATTTGGTCCTTTTGAAGTGCCTCTTCCAAACGAAACGGTGCGTTCATAGGGAACTGGTAATATGACGACTTTGGAATTTTCAAAGTCAGATTCCTCGGGTTCAAGACCTAAAAAATTAAATGGAAGATAATTTGCATTGCTCATCGGAATGGAAAATTTAACCCAAAAAATTACTAATGGCTAGATATTGTGCAGATATATTAATTCATTTATTTAAAAATAGTTTTTCAAAGGTTACAATTAAACCAGGTAATGAAATGACAGACACTCCGCACTACCTTCATCATAGAAAGAGATTAAGAGAGCGTTTTCACAAAGCAGGGGCTCAAGCTATGCATGACTATGAGCTGCTTGAGCTGTTACTTACTTTCTCAATTCCCAGAAGGGATGTTAAGCCTGTTGCAAAGAAACTGATAGAAACTTTTGGCAGCCTCTCTGGAGTTTTAGATGCAGAGCAAAAAGAGCTTGAAAATGTCAGCGGTGTTGGAGCTATGTCTGCTTCGCTTATCCGTCTTGTAAAAGAGCTCTATTTAAGCTATTTGGATGAGAGCATGAAAAACCAGGATGCGCTTTCATCTCCTGAAGCGGTTATAGAGTTTTGCAGGATTAAACTCTCCGGGCTGCGAAATGAAGCATTCATGGTGATTTATATAAATGTAAAAAATGAGGTTATAGATTACGCACTACTACAGGAGGGAACTTTAGACAGCGTTGCGGTATATCCAAGAAAAATTGTTGAGACTGCTCTTTCTCATCATGCATCGGGCGTTATACTTGTTCATAACCATCCAAGTGGCAACCCTATGCCTTCAAAAGAAGACAAGATTCTGACAAAAGAAATAACAGATGCAGCCTATGCTCTAGATATCAGGGTGCTGGATCATCTTATTGTTGGAAGGGAGGGATACTTTAGTTTTATGGAGAATGATCTTATTGCAATAAATAAATAATTAGACGCTCCTAATTTGTAAAATACATGGTATATTATCCGCTTAATTAACATATCAATTTTGACAGAATACTAATATGTAATAAAAGCAGGATATAAATGACTGATACAACTAACGAAACTCCAGAACCTAAAAAGAAGGGCGAATCCCTAAGCGTATTAAGGTTTATATTGACCTATGTCATATTGATGGGCGCATTTTTCCTACTCATCGGCCTTGAGCCCGTAAAGCAAGTACTGGATATAAACGGCGGATACTCAGAGGCGATTGTTGTAATGACAGCCAAGATTTTGGAGCTATTTGGTATCAATTCAACATATAACGGAACACTAATTAACCTTCCTTCTATTACGCTTGATGTAGCTTTTGGGTGTAATGGTCTTGAAGCAGTCATGATCTACACAGTTGCAGTTCTAACATTTCCTGCAAGCTGGAAAGACAAGATCTTCGGAATTGTAGGTGGTTTTTTAGTAATTCAGGTACTAAACTTAATCAGGATTGTGGCGCTCGCTTACGCAGGTGTATATCACAGAGACCTGTTTGAGCTGATCCATATTTATGTGGCACAGGGTGTCATGATTGCAGTTGCACTAGGTACATTTGTACTGTATTTATCATATCTAAGCCATGGACAACCAACAAAAGCGCAGCCTGCGACTTAATAGATCGGTAATAATAAAAACGGCTATAATCTTTATAGCTTCTTATGCCGTTTTTCTTGGAATATGGCTTGCGCTACCCATAGAAAACTACTACGGCCTGCTCATAACAAAAGTTGCCTCAAATGTTATCGCTCTTATAAAAGGTCTCGATATTACTGAGATTGTTATGAACAAAGACATTGTTACAGTCGGCTTTATTCCAAATCAAGTAGGTCTTACTCAGATAATAAAAACCACAATTGATGTTCCAACTGGGAATTATGCATTTAACGTTCCACTTACGCTTGCTATTATGGCCGCGTTTTATCCATTTATTAAAAGCAAGTGGCTTTATCTCGAAGCACTTGTAATTTTGGTTGTTGTCCATTTCCTATTTGTTTTCTCACTTGAAGGCCAGAAGATAACAGCTGTTTTTGATGCTCAGGGCTTTAGACAAGCGAGCAGTTTTTCAATAATTTTCTGGGAGTTCTTGTGGGGGTTTGTAGATAATATGGTAGTTAGGTTTGAGCCGTTTTTAATTGGAGCCTACTTGTTCCTGCTTAGAAACAGAGTTAGAACTAAAAAGGTTAAGCCAGAGAAAGTTGTAGAGAAAAAAGCGCCGAGACAGCCTCAGCGAAAGAAAAAACCTAAGAGGAAAAGATAGTATTAAGCGCTTTGTGATTTGCTCTTAGAACCTAGTATTAAGTTGCTAAACAAAACCCCAAGCATATAAGTTATATATATAAGAACTATTCCTAATAGAAATGAAACTATAACACCTGCTATATCTAGAGCGCTAAACGGCTCGCCGCTGAAAAACATTTCACTCACCAACATAAATGTATCATCGCTTCTCCATCTAAGAGCATCTGCAGCGGGAGATATTGCATTTACGATTTTAGATATGATGATGGAACCCATTTCATAATAATCGCCGGAGAAGGAAATAAAAGGCGCAAAAGCTACCGGCAATGCCAGGCCTAGCTTTAAGGCCGCCCATATTGGTTTAGATCCTGCGGCTGATCTAAGTAGCGGAACACCTATAAAAATAGTCAGCAGAAATGGAAAGAAATCCGTTAGCAAATAAATTAAATCGCTTCCATGTGTATCAAAGCCGGTTAACTGCCCTGCGTAGTCTGAACCTACTGTAACAAATGGAAAAAACTCTTTTAGTATTGCCGCACCGTATTCAGGGCTAATCTGAAGCTCGGTTACCGTCCCGCCTCCTAATATGCATCCATAGGCGTGGCCTAGCTCATGGATAGGAACATAAATCCACCAAGAGACTACGAAGCAGATAATCATTAGCAAAAGCGCTACAATGGAGAACTGTGACAGCACACTCTCAAGCCCATCTATAAAATCTTCAAAAGGTGTGATCAGAATGTTTTTAATCATTTTCTATCCAATCCATTTTATACCAGATAATATCAAATTCAATTGTGTATATCATAATACATATACACTATATTATTTATAGTTATTATATGCAATATTTTGCATCAATTGCTTGACAGCGATATTTATGGCCAAACTATTGAAAAACATTCAAAAATTGGGCTTATTTATATAGACTAAAGTTATGCATTATTGGATAGGGTTTTTTTTATTCCGGTATACTAATAACATATATTGGCTAAGTTAGGAGACATTTTATGAAACCGACAATTATGGCGTTGCTGATAATCTTCGCCTTCGGGTTTTTTCTCTTCAACATATATACATTGATTAGAACCCTTTGTATTGGAAAGTTTGAAATGAGGTTTGATAACATTCCTGAGAGAATAAAAAAGGTTCTAATATATGTTTTCGGCCAAAAAAGACTAGTTAAAAACTACACCTTCGCTGGTGTTGCTCACTTTATGATTTTCTGGGGTTTTGTAATAATCACAATTGGCACAATAGAGCTCTTGGTAGGAGGAGTGTTCCCCGGTTTTAGACTAATTCCCGGCGAGGCCCATAAATATTACGAATTTATATTGGATATTGTACAGTTCTTGGTTCTGATTGCTATCATTATGGGGATTATTAATAGAACTACAATTGCTAAACGAAGAGAAGTAAACGGGCTCGATGCGGTTGTGGTACTCGGACTCATATTTGGCCTTATGATTACGGCTTTTGGCTTTACAGGCTCTGCAATAGCCATGGGAACCGGAGAAGCCGCGTTTTTACCGGTATCTAATGTATTTGCCAAGCTTTTTTTCAACGGAATGAGTGAAAATGGGTTAGTTTTCTCTTATGAGTTTTTCTGGTGGTTTCATATACTAATAGTATTAGGTTTCTTAAATTATCTGCCTTACTCTAAACATAGCCATGTATTTACGGCGGTTCCAAACGTATTTTTCCAGAATTTAAACCCCAGAGGAGCTTTAAAACCTATTGATTTTGAAAATGTACCAGACGATATTGATCACTTCGGTGCAGGCAAACTAGAAGATTTCACATGGAAAGATATTTTAGACGCATATACGTGCACAGAATGTGGTAGATGCACAGATAACTGCCCTGCATGGCATACGGAGAAACCGCTTTCACCAAGAGAAATTGTAGTAAAATTAAGGCATTACGCATCAAGTGAGGGTGAGCAATACTTAAATAGTAATGGTAATATGGATTCCTCGCAGTTAGACGATCTGCCGGGCCCTGAATGGGTTACAGAAGATGAACTCTGGGCATGCACAAGCTGTAACGCATGCGTAGAGCAATGTCCTCTATTTATTGACCAAATGGGCAAGATTATGGAAATGAGAAGATTCCTAACGCTTGAAGGAAGGCTAACAGGACCTGCGGGTAAGACACTTCAAAAACTCGCACAACAGGGTAACCCATGGGGATTTGGCGAAGCAGAAAGAGCTAAATGGGTATCAGAAATAGACGATTTAGCCGTCCTTGGTGAGGATGGCGTAGAAGACGCAACAGAGTTTGACTATGTATATTGGATGGGTTGTTACGGCGGATATGACCCAAGAGGGCAAAACATTGCTAAATCCATGGTAAGTCTCCTAACTCAGGCGGGTGTTAAATTTGCGGTACTTGGTCCTAAAGAAAAGTGTACTGGAGACCCTGCTAGAAGGCTTGGTGAAGAGGCCCTATATCAGATGTTAGCTACTGAAAACATTGAGAATTTGAATAATATGAAGGTTAAAAAAGTCATTGCAAACTGCCCGCATTGTTTCAATACTATTAAAAATGAATATCCACAATTCGGCGGAAATTACGAAGTAATCAACCATACAGAGCTACTAAGTGACTTAGTTTCACAAGGCAAGCTTAAACCTACTAAAGAAGTGAATGAAGAGGTTGTCTATCATGATCCTTGTTATCTCGGACGCTATAATAGAATATTCGACGCTCCTAGAAAGGTGCTCAAATCAATACCGGGACTTAAGCTTATTGAGCTTGATAGAAAGAAAGAGAGGAGTTTTTGCTGCGGCGCCGGTGGTGGTAAAATCTGGATGGAAGAAGACGCTCCAAGGGTAAACTGGAATAGATT
>JBCCIH010000125.1 GCA_039028315.1 Thermodesulfobacteriota bacterium
AGTACGGTTGATATTAGGACTTTAAATGGGTCATGGGATGTCTCCGCTACTAGCGTGACAATAGGTACATCCCATTTAGGAGCTTCTTCGGACAGTATTTTTACTATGTTATGAATATCGCCCTTCTTCATAGCTCATTAATAGTACATGAAGCGGCGTAAACTTTTTGTATTGGAGTGTAGATACAAAAAAGGGAGCACTTAGGCTCCCAATTTTGCAGATGGCGAATCTTGTGTGCTTATTGATGTTTACAACCTAGTGGTTGTAAACATCCATGAGGCTCCTAAGCACGGGAGCCGATTTTGACCTTTTGATTCTCTCAAGCGCTTTTTTTTCAATTTGCCTGATTCTCTCTCTAGTTAATTTAAATTTCTTTCCTATCTCATCGAGCGTATAGGCATTTTCATACCCAATGCCAAAACGCATCTTAACCACCTCGCGCTCGCGCTCTGAGAGCCTTAGAAGAGCATTTTGTATATTGCCGGGAATTGATATCTCGGCAATCATGCTGTCCACAACAAGAGAGCTTGAGTCTTCGATATAATCAAGATAGGTTGCTTTCTCTCCGTCATAAACCGGAGTATCAAGGCGCACTACCCTGTTTCCGCTAGACTCAAGAATCCTCTTTACATTCTCGACACTCATCTCTGCCCTCTCTGCAATTTCCTCTGCAATAGGCTCACGCTTATTCTGTTCAGTAAGAACTCTCTTAACATGTCTTACCTTGCCCGCCTTCTCTAATAGATAGGCCGGCATTTTCACAGTGCGGGTCTGGTTAAATACACCTCTTGTCATTGCCTGGTTGATCCACCAGCAGGCATAGGTTGAAAACCTGTAGCCCTTTGAGTAATCAAACCTTTCGACTGCTTTTATAAGCCCGAGGTTTCCTTCCTGAATCAAATCCAGAAACGGTATGCCCCTTCCAGCATAGCGTTTTGCCATGCTGGCAACAAGCCTTAGGTTAGACTTCACAAAACGGTTTCTAAGTTGAACACCCTTTTGTTTCGTAGCCTTATATGCTTTAACAAGCATAATGAGTCTTGTTTTTTCCTTCGCATCAAGAGGCTTATCACCGCTCTTAGAAGGAACTGCATTTAACTCAAGAACTATGCTTACCTGTGCTTCTAGATTCTCAGGATCCACTTCGAGCTTGCTACCTAATGTCTTCTCAATAACTTTCTTGATCTCTAAAGCTTTTGTCTCACAGCTTTTTATTTTTGCAGCCACAAGACACTCTTCCGCTGGAGTTAACAGAGGCTCCGTACTTACTTCCTGAAAGTATGCATTTACGAGCCTTAGATCATGATTGTTTACATCGACCTCATTTTTAGGCTTTTTCACCTGCACAGCGGCAGGTTCGCTCTCAAGCTCTTCTTCCTCAAAATATTCTTCTACATCCTGTGATTCTTCGGCCGCTAGTTCATCGACCACAGGCTCAACGCTCGGAGTTTCTACCTGTTCGTTATCGTAATCAAAGGACTGATTGTATTGCGAATTTTTCAACATTATTTCCTCTCCTTCTTAACTAATTTGATGTATTATTGCGCAAATAAGATGCATCTGAATAAAATCCGTGTTATTCATATAAACTAATACGATTAAGATTTGGTTTCAGATTTAAGTAAAAAACTTAAAATAATTTGCATATTCAGAAAATATGTTGTTAAATCAGCCACTTACAAATACACTTTTTTTTCAATATTGGGTAATATTTTTAGAGAATTTGCTCAATTAACACTAAATTTGGTGCAAAATCCTATTATTGTAGGGTGGATTTGTCTATTTCGCCGGATGCCTGAGCCCTAATTTCTTCCCATTTTTGAAATAAAATGCGAAGATGTGAAGAGGCCTCTTCAAGCTTTTGCTGGCTTAGTAGGTTTAGGATTTCCCACATCTGCTCTACAGATTTTTCGTTCTTTAGTGTGGATGGGTGGATAAACGAACAAAGCTCTCCGTAATTTAGAACTACAAACCCTTGCGGATCAAATCCAGAGAACCAAGTTTGCAGATCGCTTAAGCTGTGGGTGAGAACCGTTAGGTTATCTGCGAATAGTGACTTTAGCTTGTTAGACTCGTTAGTTTCAAAACACTTGGAAAGTATCTTTAGAGCACTGTCTATCCTGCCAAGAGCAGTACCAATTGTCGTATCGTAGTGAATGGCGTTAAATCCCCAGTGTGTGTAGAGCGACTTTCTCTCTGTTTCGTCAAATAACAAGAACCAGTCCAGGGGAATTATGTTTTCTGAGTGAGAGGAATTGGACTTAGAGTACATAGGGGCCACAAAATAGTTGCCCTCTTTGTCTTTCATAAAATAGCAGTCTTCTATCTCATCCTTGTCCATTCCTAAATGTTTAGAAAGCGAGTCTCTAAAGACCTCATACTCATTTCCAAACCATACTCCTAGCGGAGACGTAGGCCCGCCCCAGTACTTTTCATAAAATTCCGCATACTCTCTCCAGTAACTGGCTTTGTCTCTAAAACTATCGATCGGTTCATAAATTAGAATACTGCTGATGGCCATATTAAATTAATAAACCATTGCCGCCTCAAAATCAATTGGCAAATATTTAAGCAAATAAGTTTGACAAGGGCTTTACAACCAGCGTAATATCATCATATGACTTATGTTTCACTTGAAGAAATTATTGAAGAAGCCATAAAAAGGAAAATCAGCTTAGGTGATGACCCTGAGAAAACTATAAAATTATCGGCAAAACTTGGTCTTATCCCAAAACCCAAAAGAAAAAGAACCAAAGTTGAGGGTGAGACTAAAACAATTTTACTCTTTCCAGAGAAAACCATAGATAAATTGGCCCAAATTAAGGCTTTAAAGTCTGAGGGACTTACCCCTGAAGAAATAAGAGATAGCTTTGCACTGCAGTACGTCCAGGGAGCGCTTAGGGATCTGCTCGATAAGGCTGATGGAGACAAGGTGCAGGAGCTTGCTCATATAATAACAAGTGAAAAAGAGCTAGAGTCCATTGTGGAAGCGCCTTTAGTCTATCTAATTGAAGGCATGTCCCCTGATGAATCCAAGAAGCTTCTTACTCTTTTTTGCGGCGTCGGGTTCTATGCACTAATTGAGGCACAGAAAGCTCTTGAGGATTTTAAAATAAATGACGCCCGTGAAGCCCTATTTAAGGCAATATTCTATAACTCAATTGCTGTACTGAGAATGGCCCGTACAACTGGTGATACAAAACTTGAAGCAACCGCCGCGGAGCTATATGAAAAAGCAGTAATCCAGCCCATAGGAAAAGCGAGTGAGCGCGTAAGAAAAGAATTTACAAGCTCTATTGATGAATACTTAAAAGAGAAGGGACTTTCTGATGATTAGTTATTCTATAGATTTTTTTCGATATGCTTTGAAATACTTTTAATAGTATCAAATACATCTGCAGTAAGTTCATCTTCATCAAGATGGACCTTAAATTCCTGCTCCAAAGCTACTACTAGCTCTAAAGTAGCCACGGAATCAAGGCCGACCCCATATTCAATAAGTTCAGAATCAAGCGTAAGCTCATCTGAGTCTATGCCCTTAAGAGCATTTTCAATGAGAACCTTTTTTACCCTATCTTCCGTTTTCATATGAGATCCTATTTTAATTGTTCTCTTAAAACTTTACCAGTTGGGCTTCTTGGAAGCTCGTTTCTAAACTCTATAAGTGAAGGAATTTTGTAATCCGAAATTTTTCCTCTGCAAAAGCTTATTATATCTTTTGTCTCAAGACTTTTTTCAGAAACAATCACGGCTTTTACAATCTCGCCGCCCTTTCCATCTTCTACCCCAAGCACTGCAGCTTCTTTAACTCTATCATGCTCTAAGAGTAAGTTTTCTAGCTCTACCGGATCAACTTTGTTTCCGCTGATATTTATAAAGAGCTTTTTGCGGCCCACTATATATATGTAGCCTTCGCTATCAATTCGCCCAAGATCACCAGTGAAATAGTATCCGTCTCTAAACACTTCTTTAGTTTCCTCAGGCAATCCGTAGTAGCCGCTTGTGGTCATTGAAGGGCTTTTAACTGCTATTTCCCCGACCTCGTCTACTCCAAGCTCTTTTGAGTTCTCATCTAATATTTTAACCACTACATTTACAACCGGTCTTCCAACTGAGCTATAAGTGCTTTGAATATCTTCGCTCAGGTTAATCGATATCACGCCTGTCTCGCTCGAGCCGTAGAGCTGACGGGTATATATCCCAAACTGCTTGTAAAAAGAGTTAAAAGTAGCCTCTGGCAGCGGTGCTCCTGCAGATATAACTAGCTTGAGTGAAGATAAGTCCACCGGCTCTTTGAGAAAAGTCTTAGATAAAACATCAATCATAACCGGAACTGCAGGGAAGACGGTTATAGCCTCAGCTTGCAGCGTTTGCAAAACTTTTGCCCGGTTAAAATCGGCCAGAGTAAAGATTGATGCACCAATTTTCACCGAGCTTATAAAATTGCCGAAACCGTAAGTATGAGAAATAGGAACTGTAAAAAGAATTCTGTCATCCTCGCTCCATCCAACAGTTTGAGTGTGATTATCAGCAAGTGCGACTAGGTTGTTATGAGTTCTTGAGACTCTCTTAGGTTTGCCAGTTGACCCTGTAGAATAAAGATAGATAACTTGATCTGTGGGCTCGATGGGTATTTGTTCAAGGGCGCTATTTTCTGAGCACCAGTCAGCGCCATCTCCCTTTACTATTGAAACTGTTTTATTTAAGCCGCTAGCAATATCATCAGCGAGTGATTTAAGACGATCCTCAGTCAGTATCAACTTGGCATCAGAATGATCTACATAATATGAAATCTCATTTTGTTTATACGATGTGTTTACCGGTACAGATATAGCTCCTATATTTGCTAGAGCAAAAAAAGCTGCTACAAACTCTATTGAATTGGGAAGTAGTATTACTACCGCATCGCCTTTTGCTATACCCTTAGAATGTAGATATAAGGATAAGCTAGATACCATAGAGTCTAAATATTCATATGTAACTCTCTTGTCACCCTCGGCTACAGCCAGGTTCTGGGGGAAATTATTTACAGTTGATTGAAATAGCTCTCTGACTGTGCTCATTTATTTTCTCATGGATATATTGGTGATGACATTAGCCCTTTCGTCTCTGGGAAATCGAACATGAGATTCATGTTCTGAACCGCCTGTCCTGATGCACCTTTTCCTAAGTTATCAAGAGCAACAACAACTATAAATAACCCTTCCCGATTGCCGATTCCAATATCGCACATATTTGAGAACCTAACATTTTTAGTTGATGGATATTCCCCAAGCCCAAGTACCCTGACAAATTTCTTATCGCTAAAGTACTCATTATAGATTTTGTGCGCTTGTTGGGTTGATGTTTTCTTATTAAGACGCGTATAGATAGTTGCAAGTATGCCCCTGTCAATTGATACATTGTGCGGCATAAAACTAACATGAACTTTAGATTGATTGAGCAAGTAGAGCTGTTCTTCCATTTCGGTTTCTTGATTTTGAGCAGATGCAGATCCTAAAGAGATGCCCTCATTAGATTCAGAGAAGTGGTGCTCTAGACTGGGCGCCCTTCCTGCGCCCGAAAGACCTGATTTAATATCTGCCACTATACTATCCTTACTCAAAAGGCCCTCGTGGGCCAAAGGGGCAAGACCTAATATAACGCTCGTTGCATAGCAGCCGGGGTTTGCTACTAGTTTTGCTTCCATAATTTGATCATTGTTAATCTCAGGGAGGCCATATGCAGATTTATTTGAAGATCTGAAATCAGAGCTAAAGTCTATTACCCGCGACCCTTTATCTAACATCTTATTTACAAAATGCTTTGATGTACCATGAGGAAGGCATGAGAAAACTAGGTCTACTTGTTCAAGCTCGCTCAAGTTTCTAACGCTGTAGCACTTGATATCAAGAATATCCTTAAAATGAGGGAATACATCAGATATAGACTCCCCGGCAAATTTTTCAGATGTAAGCCAGCTGATCTGAACCCCTTTGTGACTTGCCAACAGCCTTAGAAGCTCTACTCCTGTGTATCCGGTTGCTCCCAGAATTCCTATTTTCATATATTAATAACCCTGCACATATAGTTGTTGATATCATATCTTAAAAAAGTTAATGTTTTAACAGTTCAATGATTACCAAGATCAAGAAAGTCTTATCTATATCACTAATTTTAGCTCTGTCTATAAACTTTGTGCTCTATTCATCGCAGAGCTATTCTCCGCCAAAAGCGGAGTCCGTATCTTATTCTATTGTAAACTGTCCATCTCATCACAGCGGCCATCATGCTTCAAATGTGATCCAGTTGTTCTTCACGTCAGAAAGTGAGGAAGGCGCAGAGAAAGACTGTTTTTGTTATGACTGCTGCCCTCAGAGAATTTCATCATTCATTACAACTAAAACGTTTACTTTAAAACTTAATAGATATTCATATCACACATCTTGGTATGCTGAAGCGATACAAACCAAGGATCGTAATGTAAACCTTCCGATCCGCTCCCCTCCGTTTTACACCTAAGTTTTATATATAAATCACTTTAACTATTATCGGCTAAGAAACATATGTTTTTATATATATGACATATATATATTATATATGTAGTTGTTTCTTGGTCGTTAGGTATTGCAATCATAACGGAGGAAAATTATGCAATTTTTAAGCAGCAATAATCTAACAGCAAAGCTTTTAATGCTTGCTGTATTAGCTGTATTCATGACCGGTTCATTAGTAGCACAGGCGCAACCACCCCAGCCCATGAGATGGAACCCTGCCAGGCCTGATAGCCATGCACCAATAGGTGTCATGGGTGATCATACACATAATACCGGGGAGATAATGTTTTCGTATAGATATATGTTTATGGATATGGACGGAAACAGGATTGGGACAAATAAGGTGAGTAATCAGAGAGTTCTTGAGGACTTTATGGTCACGCCAACAGATATGACAATGCAGATGCACATGTTTGGTCTTATGTATGCTCCAACCGACTATATAACCATTATGGGGATGCTTCCATATGTAAAGAAATCTATGAATCATCTAACCCGCATGGGCACCAGGTTTAAAACAGAGTCCAGCGGTATTGGAGATATAAAGTTCACAGGGCTTATAAAGATATTCGACAATTACCGTCAGCGGGTTCATCTCAACGCGGGAATGAGTTTCCCAACTGGGTCTATAGATGA
Organism: Thermodesulfobacteriota bacterium; assembly: GCA_039028315.1. NCBI lineage: Bacteria > Pseudomonadati > Thermodesulfobacteriota > Thermodesulfobacteriota bacterium. Next base: position 7,173 of record JBCCIH010000125.1, read on the forward strand.
AAAAGACCGAACACCAATGGGACCAAATCAGCAGCTTCCCTACCCTATGCAGCTTGGCTCAGGGACTTTTGATCTCCTGCCCGGTATAACTTACCTTGGGCAGTTTAATAATATTTCCTGGGGATCGCAGGTTAGCGGAGTTATCAGACTGGGAGAAAACGATAGGGATTATACCCTGGGCAATGTGCTTGATCTAACTGCATGGGGAGCA
>JBCCIH010000126.1 GCA_039028315.1 Thermodesulfobacteriota bacterium
AGCTTGATGAGAACGGTTATGAGAATGTGGCAATAATGTCATATTCCGCAAAGTACGCATCAGCATTTTACGGCCCGTTTAGAGAAGCCGCTGAGTCTCCACCACAATTTGGTGATAGAAAAAGCTATCAGATGGACCCACCCAACATAAGAGAGGCTTTAAGGGAAATTGAGCTTGATATAGATGAGGGGGCTGACATTGTGATGGTCAAGCCTGCACTGCCCTATCTAGACGTTATCAAGGCCGCCAGAGATGAATTTGATCACCCTGTTGCCGCATATCATGTAAGTGGTGAGTACTCCATGGTTAAAGCCGCTGGGAAGCTTGGATGGATTGATGAGGAGCTTGTAATGATGGAGTCACTTATAAGTATTAAAAGAGCCGGTGCAGATTTAATTCTTACCTATTTTGCAAAAGACGCAGCTAAGCTCTTAGCCAAGAAATAATCTAACTTCATTAAGATTTTTTATCTTATGCTGATCACCGATAGATTCGTAGTCATTTTCCCTATCTAAAACCAGCGCACGTATTCCCAGAGATCTTGCGCCATGAAAATCATTGTAGATATGATCCCCTATATGAATGCACTCTTTAGGTTCAGATCCAATATCTTTTAATGCGATATGAAATATATTTGGATCCGGTTTTGCATGACCTGCCTCGCTTGAGATTACAAAACTGTCAAAGTACTCTGTAATTCCAAGATTGTTCATAACGTCATATACACGTGAGTCAAAATTTGAGATAATTCCTAGCTTATACTTTTTGTCTTTTAGTTCTGAAAGTACTTCTTTAGTCTCAGGGAAAATTTCCCAAGCCTCACTTCTAAAAACCTCAAATAGCTCGTCGAAATGTGTGTCAAACCCTTCGAACATTCCAACTTCATTGTAGACAGTTTCTACAATATCCCTCCAATACTGTTTCTCAAGTACGGCCCTATCCTCCGGGCTTACGTTGCCAAATGCAAGCGGAGGAGCCGTAGAAAAAGCTTTAGAAAAGGCTTTCCTGAGCTCCTTTGGATCAGGGTCAGCGCCATGCTTCTTAGCTACTGAAGCATAAGTGTTCCCAAGTCCCTTTTCTATATAAAATAATGTATCTGCAGCGTCAAAGAATACTGTATTGATATCTTGGTTCTTCATAATTTCACCTTTGTTGTAGTCCAATTCTTTTCATATAGAATTATTAGAGAGGATTATATTAAATGAGCAATTCCGAGCAGACAAGTGTAATAGCAGTTTTAGACGATATGTTCTTTGCTTCTAAAATTAAAGAGGCCGCCAAGCAATTGGCTCTGGGCATAAAGGTTGTGAAGAATGTTGAAGCCCTAAATGCATCTGCTATGACATCAATCCCAAAATTAATAATTGTTGATTTGAACTCTAATAAAATAGATCCGATAAGTTTGATAACAGATGTTAAATCTAATTCTAAATTGCATAATGTAACAACCTTAGGGTATCTGCCTCATGTAGAGAAAGAGCTTGGGCAAAGAGCTATAGAAGCGGGATACGACATAGTTATGCCGCGCTCAAGATTCGTAAGAGAGCTAGGTCAGATCCTAGTAAAATATGCGTAGTAATTAAACTGCTTTTTTGTTTCTAGTAGAATCATATCCCAAGTTTGGTCTTAGCCACTTTTCTGCCTCTGATGTCTCAATACTTTTACGAGCGGCATATTCATGGACTTGGTCTTTATCAATCTGACCGACATGAAAATATTTTGAATCCGGATGGCTGAAATAAAGCCCGGCAACCGAGCTAGGCGGATAAATAGCAAAATTTTCTGTAAGACTAACGCCTATTTTTTTCTCAACATCCAAAAGCTGCCAGAGTGTTTGTTTCTCTGTATGGTCCGGGCATGCAGGATAGCCGGGGGCTGGTCTTATTCCTCTGTACTTTTCTTTTATAAGATCCTCTGGAGATAAATCCTCTTCTTCTCCATAACCCCATATGTCACGTGCCCTTTTATGCATCATCTCTGCTAAAGCCTCGGCGATTCTATCTCCGAGCGCTTGGACCATTATTGCAGAATAGTCATCGTTGTTTTCTTTAAAACTATCTGAAAAAGTTTCAACTTCTTCACCTGTGGTAACTACGAATCCTCCGATAAAATCCTCTTTTTTAGATTCTAGCGGAGCAACAAAGTCGGACAATGCCAGATAAGTTTCCTCCGGACCCCTATCTTTTTGTTGACGAAGCGTATACAGCTTTGCAATTACTTCTTTTCTTTTATCGTCTGAGTAAACCTCTATATCGTCACCAGATGAGTTTGCCGGCCATATACCAAAAACAGCTCTTGGTCTGAATCTGCTTTCTCTTACTATTTGATCAAGCAGTTTATTCGCATCTTCAAATATGGACTTGGCTTGTTTGCCGTATTTTTTATGTTCCAGGATATTTGGATATACTCCCTTTAGTTCCCATACCCAAAATAGGGGTGACCAGTCAATAAAAGGAATTATCTCTTCGACTCCAAATTCCATAACCTGGGTGCCAAGTTTTGAAGGAATATCAATCCTTACATCGTTCCAGTCTGTGTTGAGTCCTTTAGTGCGAGCCTGTTCTATAGGGAGATAGTTGGTCTTTTGCTGGGCAGAGGAGTGAAGTCTACGAAGCTCTTCATGTTTTTCCGCTAGATCGTTTGCAACTTTGTCATACTTATTAGGGTTGAGCAGGTCATTGCAGACATTTACAACAAGTGAGGCGTCCTGTACATGGCTTACAACTCCTGAGTACTCCGGCGCAATTTTAATAGCGGTATGGGCCTTGCTTGTGGTTGCCCCGCCTATAAGAAGCGGTGTTTTAAAGCCCTGACGTTCCATCTCAGAAGCGTTGTAGATCATCTCGTCCAGTGAAGGCGTAATAAGCCCGCTCAGGCCAATTATATTCGCATCCATATCCTTTGCCGTTTTTAATATGTTATCGCAGGCTACCATCACACCAAGATCTATTACTTCATAGTTGTTACAGCCCAAAACCACAGAGACTATGTTCTTTCCTATATCGTGAACATCACCTTTAACCGTAGCGATGACAAATTTCCCTTTGGCATGCGCAGCACCTGATTTTGCCTTTTCTTCTTCCATATAAGGCTCAAGGTATGCTACAGCTTTTTTCATTACCCTGGCGCTCTTTACAACCTGTGGCAAAAACATCTTACCTTCGCCAAATAGATCTCCAACTATTTTCATACCGTCCATTAATGGGCCTTCAATTACATCAAGTGGCCTATCATGTTTTTGCCTTGCTTCCTCTGTGTCTTCATCTATATAGTCCACTATACCTTTAACTAGTGCATGTGAGAGCCTTTCTTCAACGCTTGCCTCACGCCATTTCTCTGTGTCTTTCTCTTTTGTTTTTTCAGTCCCCTTTACCTGCTCGGCATATTCGATAAGAATCTCAGTTGCATCTGGATTTCTATTAAGAAGGACATCTTCAACTTTAGTAAGCAGCTCAGGATCAATGTTTTCATATACTTCAAGCATACCGGCGTTAACAATTGCCATATCGAGACCCGCTTTTATAGCATGGTACAAGAATGCACTGTGCATTGCCTCTCTAACTACATTATTACCCCTGAAAGAGAATGAAATATTACTTATTCCGCCGCTGGTTTTAGCCCCGGGGCATACTTTTTTTATCTCTCTAACTGCCTCTATAAAATCTACTGCATAATTGTTGTGCTCCTCGATTCCGGTGGCGACAGTAAGTACATTTGGATCAAAAATTATATCTTGAGGGTCCATACCGACTTTTTCTGTGAGAAGTTTATATGCTCTTTCACAAATTCTGATCTTATCTTCTTTGGTTGCGGCCTGCCCTTTTTCATCAAATGCCATCACCACAGCAGCGGCGCCGTATCGCATTACAATTTCCGCCTGCTCGAGGAATTTTTTCTCTCCTTCTTTTAGGCTTATAGAGTTCACGATTCCCTTGCCTTGAATACACTTAAGCCCTTCTTCAATTACGGAGAACTTCGAGCTATCTATCATGATGGGCACTCTGGAAATGTCCGGCTCAGATGCTACTAGGTTTAAAAACCTTCTCATGCACGCCTCGCCGTCTAATAGCGCTTCATCAAAGTTTATGTCAATAATATTTGCTCCGTTTTCAACCTGCTGCTTTGCAACACTAAGAGCCGAGTCAAAATCGTCTTCTTTAATAAGTCTCGCAAATCTTGGCGAGCCGGTAACGTTTGTTCTCTCTCCTACCATAATAAATGGAGACTCCTCACCAATGTTAAGAGCCTCGAGACCACTTAGCCTTGTAGCAGGCTCTATTTTTGGAATAGCTCTAGGGGAAATGTCATTAACTTTATACACAAGTGCCCTTATATGATCAGGTGTGGTTCCGCAGCATCCGCCGACAACATTGATAAATCCGCTCTGAGCAAATTCTTCTAAAAACCCTGAAGTGTCATCAGGTGTTTCGTCATAACCGGTATCACTTAGAGGATTAGGAAGCCCAGCGTTTGGATAACAGCTTATGTAGAAGTCAGCTACCTTAGAAAGCTCTTCAATATAAGGCCTCATTTCCTCTGCCCCAAGGGCGCAGTTAATCCCTACGCTTATAGATTTAGCATGTCTTATAGAGTTCCAAAAAGCTTCAATTGTCTGGCCGGATAGTGTTCTTCCCGATGCATCAGTAATTGTTACAGAAAGCATTAGCGGGATTTTTTCATGGTGCTCGTTCAAAAAATTATTGATACCGAAAATTGCTGCTTTAAGATTGAGCGTGTCAAAAGTAGTCTCGGCAAAAAGTATATCTACACCGCCTTCGACTAGTGCTTTTGTCTGCTCGTAATATGCATGCACTAACTCATCAAAAGTAACACCTCTATAGGCTGGGTCATTTACATCCGGTGAGATAGAGGCGGTCTTGTTTGCCGGGCCTAGAGCGCCTGCGACAAAGCAGGTTCTTTGAGGGTTTTCTGCCATAAACTCATCAACTGCTGCCCTTCCCACTTTTGCGGCAGCATGGTTTATTTCAGGAATTATATCATCAAGATCATAGTCTGATTGTGAGAGTCTATTGGCATTGAACGTGTTTGTCTCAATAATATCTGCGCCTGCTTCTAAATACTGTGTGTGAATATCTGTAATAATTTCGGGCCGTGTTATGCATAGAAGGTCGTTATTGCCCTTAAGATCGATATGGTGATCTGCAAAGCGCTCGCCTTTGAAATCCTCTTCTTCCAATTTATGGCGCTGTATCATAGTACCCATAGCCCCATCTAAGAAGAGAATTCTCTCTTTTAGAAGCTTGGATAATAAATCATATGATTTTGACAGTTTTTTTGTCATTGCATTATTTTACCAGACTAAAGATTTATAATTTGAATGTTTTAGGTTTTAGAGCTTATGATGTCCAATCGTTTCTAAGGGTTCTGAGTTCAACGAAAACAGACGCAGGGTCAGTTTTTAGATCAGGGTTTCTTTTCTTTAGCTCATCTACAATTACAGGATCGTCAAAGCGCATAAATGGGTTATATGTTTTTTCTTCTCCCAAAGTTGAAGGTGGTATCGAACTGTTTTTAGAGACTGCATCTTGTATCTCTGATAGTTTAGCTTTTACAGCTTGATTCTCAGGATCTAGGTCTAGAGCGAATTTTAGATTAGCCTCAGCATACTCGTGGCCTACAAACATTCTGTAATCATCAGTAAGCTCTCTTATTCTGGAAAGGCTCTTATAAAGGTCCTCAACGACTCCTCTATGAGCCGTATTTCCGCACCCTGATTGAAATACTGTATCTCCTACAAAGATATTATTGCCAACAATGAGCGATATGTGCTCTGGGCAATGGCCTGGAGTATGAATTACCTTTATTTCTATATCCCCGACTTTGATAACATCACCTTCATCCACAGTTTCATATCTTGTCCCAATACGCTCAACTCCTAAGGGATGAACCAGTGCTTTTGAAATTAATGACAGGCTTACCTTTAGAATAGGATCATTTCCGCTTATGTGGTCTGGATGGCAGTGTGTGTTGATAACATATTTAACCATAAGCCCATTGTCTCTAATAAAGTTTAAAAGAATTATAGGATCTATAGGATCAATTACTGCACATTCTTTAGTGTTATGGCACCATATGATGTAGTTATAGTTGCTGTCGCTGTCATCAATCAACACTCTTGCTATAGAGAATCCGTCATCACTATAGATATCCATTTGTTATCTCCTGAGTTAGCATATTGAATAAGGATAGTTAGTATGCCATAAAATATTAAAATTATTCACTCTTTGCAGGTAAAATATATACCTATGCCAAATAATCAAGGGGTTACCTATAAGACTATGAGCGTGAAGAATATTTTAATTATTTTGCCTATACTGATCGTATTTGCATTAGTTGGCTGCAACAAAGAGCCAGAGTACATACCAGGCCAGGGAATTCAGGGGATTAGAGAGCCGATCTTTAGAATATTATTATCCCCAGTTGCGTATGATGGGGCAATTGTTGTTGTTGAGGGTGTTGTGAGGGACTATGAACAAGCTTCGTCTGAAGATGGTAGTGATAATGAAGCTACGTTTAAACTCTTTGATTCCAAGGGGAATTACATTAACATTGTCATGCCCGGAGAGTGGGAGATAGTTGACAATGATTATCTAATAGTTGGCGGTATTTATAGAAATAATACAAATATTATAGATGCTCAGCAGTTTGAAAAAGTAGAATTTAAAGAATTGGAAGACAAAGACATAGAGAAGGAAATTGAAAAGAGGGACGATTGGTAAACCCAATAAAATATAGGGTTTGAACTTTGACAAGACACTATATTGAGGGTATTTTCTAAAGTTTATTTATTATTTTAACGAGGACTATATGAGCTTTGTAAAAGGACTTAAATGTAAAGAATGCGCAGATGTTTATCCCAAAGAAGCGCTCCATGTATGCGAGAGTTGTTTTGGACCGCTGGAAGCAGTTTATAATTATGATGAAATTAAAGAGACTGTTTCAAGAGAACTCTTTGAAAGCAGGGACCGTAATATCTGGCGTTATAAAGAGTTGCTGCCGATTGATGAAGAACCCACTGTTGGTCTGAAGGTTGGCCATACACCCCTAATCAGGGCACATAATCTTGAAAAAGAGCTCGGAGTAAGCGAGCTGTATATTAAAAATGACGGCGTCTGTTTCCCTACTCTATCATTTAAAGACAGAGTGGTTTCAGTTGCTCTATCTAAAGCAAAAGAGTTTGGCTATGACACTGCCGCATGCGCATCAACCGGTAACTTGGCAAATGCTGTAGCGGCATTATCTAGGGCCTCTAATCTTAGAAACTATATCTTTATTCCATATAATCTGGAGCAGGCCAAGATTGTTGGCACAACGGTATATGGCGCAAATCTTATAGGAATTAAAGGAACTTAT
>JBCCIH010000127.1 GCA_039028315.1 Thermodesulfobacteriota bacterium
CATTTCATCAGAAGAGATCTTAGATATGGGATTTCAGATGATAATTGCAAATGCTTATCACCTTTATCTAAGACCCGGACATAAGAGAATTGAAAAACTGGGCGGTCTTCATAAGTTTATGAATTGGAACAAACCCATTACAACTGACAGCGGCGGATTTCAAGTCCTCAGTCTCTCACAGAAGAGAAAAATTACACCAGACGGAATTATTTTTAGGTCTCACATAGACGGCAGTGAGCATTTTTTTACCCCACAAAAATGTATAGAAATTCAAGAGTCCCTGGGAGTAGACATTATGATGTGTCTTGATGAATGCCCCCCTTATCCGTCGACAAAAGATTATATGAGAAAATCCATAGGACTTACTTCTAAGTGGGCGAAACTCTGCAAAGGGTCCAAAACAAAAACAGATAATGCCATTTTCGGAATTGTTCAGGGCGGCATATATGAAGATCTCAGAGAAAGATCGGCCTTGGAGCTTGTTGATGTAGGCTTTGACGGATACGCTCTTGGTGGCTTAGGAATTGGCGAGGATTCTGAGAATACCTATGATACTACAGAGAGTACACTTGAGTTCCTGCCAGCAGATAAACCCAGGTATCTTATGGGTATTGGAAAGCCTGAGGATATAGTAACCGCAGTCTCAAAAGGAGTTGACCTATTTGACTGTGTAATCCCAACTCGTAATGCCAGAAACGGCACGCTCTTTACAAGTCACGGAAAAATGGTTATAAAAAATGCTCAATTTGCAGAAGATGAGAGGCCTATTGACGAGGATTGTGAGTGTTATACTTGCCGGAACTATTCACGCGCTTACTTAAGACACTTATTCATTGCTAAAGAGACCTTGGTTCTGAGATTGCTATCTCACTGCAACCTATATTTTTATTCGGAGCTAATGAAAGGAATTCGAAGCAGCATAGAGCGGGGAGATTTTCCAAATTATTTATCTAAGGTAAAATCCATTGGAGGAAATTAAGAAATTGCAAAACATTAGAAACATAATTTTAATTCTACCTATAGTATTACTTCTTACAGGATGCCCTCCTCCCGGGGGCGCGGATGGTGAAGCAGGGAATCCGATTATAACGTTCCTTCCGTTTATTCTTATTTTCGTAATCTTCTACTTTTTAATCCTGCGCCCGCAGCAAAAGCAAAACAAAGAGAGAAAGCGCATGCTATCTGAACTAAAACGAGGAGACGATATTATCACAACGGGCGGATTATACGGTAAGATACTAAGCGTTTCAGAAGACGACGTAATTACTCTTGAGATATCAAAGGGAGTAAGCATTCGTATTACACGAGCTGGAATAGCCGGTTCGCAACCAACTGCGACAGAGACAAACTCCAAGGAGGATAAGTCTAAATAATGAGAGCTTCCAGGGGATGGATTGCTACAATCCTAATTGTTACGACTTTATCATTAATTTTATTGGCACCTACATTCTTAGGTGACAGTACTCCCAGCTGGTGGGGTAAATTGTTCCCTGACAGAGGAATTAGGTTAGGTCTTGATTTAAGGGGTGGTATTTTCCTTTTAATCGGAGTTGATTCCGAGACTGGAGTTAAGCAGGAACTAAACAGTATAAAGGACTTTATGAATGAAGAACTAAAAGATGACAAGGTCTTAATAAAAGGTTTTACCATAAACGAGGAAACCCTTACCCTTATGTTCTTCTCAGAATCTGATTTAGCAAAGGCTAAAGCTATTGGGGAGACAAACTTTAGTGAAATATCAAACATCGATGCTGACAATCTCTCTTTGGACTTCACGTTAAAAGGTGTATATGTATCGGATGTTGAAGAACGAGCTATCGATCAGGTTAAACAGGTAATCGAAAATCGTGTTGCCGAGCTTGGGCTGGTAGAGCCTTCTATTCAAAAAGCCGGAGATGACCGAATATTAATTCAGGTCCCGGGCGCTTCAGAAAAAGACAGACAGCGAATAATAGATATTATTAAACGCTCAGCAGTTTTAGAGTTTAAAATTGTAGAAGCTACAGGACCGACTGAAGAAGTAGTTCTGGCCGCTTTAGATGCATCAAGCCCTGAGGATCTGGCCGCAAAAGGCTATACAATTCATCCGGGCGACACTGGGTTTGAAAATGAAAACTTTTTTGTAACCACTGAAAAAGCCAACGTCACAGGTGAATCACTTTCAGGAGCAAGAATAACTTTTGATGAACAGGGCAGGCCCGCCGTTAGTTTTACATTTAAAGGAGAGGGCGCTAGCAAATTTGGAGTTCTTACAGAGGAGAACATTGGAAGAGCGCTTGCGATTGTTTTAGACGGGACTATTAAATCTGCCCCGGTAGTTCAAGAACGAATTACCTCACAAGGAAGAATCACGGGAAACTATACAACTCAAGAGGCTAAAGACCTGGCACTGGTTCTAAGATCTGGTGCACTTCCAGTACCTGTTGAGATAGAGCAGGAAAGGACCGTAGGTCCATCACTTGGTAAAGAGTCTATCGAAAAGGGACAGACCTCTATGATCATTGGCGGTATCTTGGTAATAATTTTTATGATCTTTTTCTATAGGCTGCAAGGTGTTGTTGCAGATATAGCGCTGCTCCTAAACATGCTGTTTATTATGGGATTTCTCTCGGCATTCGGTGTTACGCTAACCCTGCCAGGTATTGCGGGCCTTGTGCTTACTCTGGGTATGGCAGTTGATGGAAATATTATTATTTTTGAGAGGATAAAAGAGGAGATAGCTACCGGTAAATCCCCGCTTGCGGCAATAGATGCGGGATATGGTAGATCGCTTTGGACAGTGCTTGATGCAAACATCACAACGCTTATTACTGCTCTCATACTATTTTGGTTTGGAACGGGGCCGATTAAAGGTTTTGCCGCAACCCTGTCAATTGGTATTATCTCAACCGTCTTCAGCAATGTTGTTGTGGCAAGAGTAATAACTAACTTAATTTATGAGGATAAAAAGGTGCCGGCCTTAAGCATTTAAGGCTTATCCAGGAGGATTAGGTAATTTGGACTTCTTAAAATCAAATACTGTACCAACTATTGATTTCGTATCAAAAATGAGAAGGGCGATATATGTATCTATCGCTTTATTAATAATTGCTTTAGGATCTCTTATCTACCATGGCGGGCCGGACTGGGGTGTTGAGTTTACTGGTGGTACAGAGATACACATTAAACTCGCAAATGAAGTGAGCATACAGGATATAACTAAAACTTTAGACTCTACCGGTTATCCACCGGAAGTTGTTCAGCAGTTAGGTCTTTCCGGAGATCATGAGTACTTAATCAGGTTCTCTCCCGAAACTGTTAAGTTTGAGCAAATACAGGGATTTCAGTCAGAACTTGAGAAAATAATAGCGACAAACGAAACGTTTAAAGGCGGCTCAATACAAAGGGTGGACTATATCGGACCAAGAGTAGGCGGCGAGCTAATTAGAAAAGCGGTTATATCAATTCTGCTCGGATGTATTGGAATACTAATCTATGTTATGATCCGATTTGAATTTGGCTTTGCAATGGGCGCTGTAATAGCTCTTGTTCATGACACCATTATAACGCTTGGCGCAATATCCATTATGGATAAAGAATTTACTCTGGCTCTCGTTGCAGCGCTGCTTACTGTCATAGGTTATTCGGTTAACGATACCATTATTATCTTTGATAGAATCAGAGAGAATATGAAGAAAAACAGCAAGCTCGGCATCAAAGACGTCGTTAACCTGGGCGTCAACCTGACCTTAAAAAGAACCGTTTTGACCAGTATAACAGTTTTCCTTGTGCTTATACCGCTATTCTTATTCGGAGGCTCAGTGATTCACGATTTCGCATTTACTCTTATTGTGGGAGCCATCATAGGTACATATTCATCAATATTTATCGCAAGTGCTTTTGTTGTATTCTGGAGACAAAGAAAAGGTTAGAACCTAGTCTTTAAATGATAGACTATCTTGTACTTTCCCTATTTATATTTGTTGCACTAGCTGGGCTTATATCTCATGTGTTCAGTCTGCCCGGAAACTTTATTATTCTTGGTGATGCAATTTTACTTGGCTGGTATGACGGATTTAAAGAAATAACACTCAAAATATTGATAATATTATTAATTTTGGCCCTATTTGCAGAGCTTATAGAGTTTCTCCTGGGGATATTAGGGGCTAAGAAATATAAATCCAGTAACCGCGCCATAGTGGGCTCTATTGTCTTTGGCATTATAGGTGGTATTTTAGGTATTCCATTCTTTTTAGGAATAGGGGCTGTAATAGGCGCTTTTATTGGCGCGTTTGTAGGTGCTTTTATTGTCGAGTTTTTCATAGAGAAGAATATTGACAGAGCAATTAAATCCGGCTGGGGAGCTTTTGTAGGAAGAGTGGCCGGAACATTTTTTAAAGGAGCTATAGGTGTTGCGATGATAGTAATTGTTGTCGTAGCATATGTAGGAAATTAACCCAATGCAGGAAAAATTAGAAGAAGTTCAAAAACAAGCAGAACAGGAGCTAGCCCAAGTATCCGATGAGGTAGTGCTTCAGAATTTAAAAGCTAAATTCCTTGGCAGAAAAGGCGTAATAACTGAAATACTAAAGGGCATGAAAGACCTCTCCCCTGAGGAGCGCCCAAAGATGGGCCAGCTTGTTAATGTGGTTAAGACTGCGCTAGAGACTCAGTTTGACGACAAAGCAGAGCATCTAAAAGAAGAGAAGAAGAAAAAAGCTATTGCCGAGGAAAAAATTGATGTAACACTTCCCGCCAGATCACTTCCTATAGGCGCCAAACATCCTGTTACCCAGGTTATGGAAGAGATCATATCTATTTTTGAGAAGATGGGCTTTGAAGTTGCAGAGGGCCCGGAAGTGGAGACTGATTACTACAACTTTGAAGCTCTTAATATTCCTAAAAACCACCCAGCGCGCGACATGCAGGACACGTTCTATATTTCTGATGATGTTGTTCTTAGAACTCATACCTCTCCTGTTCAGATAAGGGTTATGGAAAAAAAGGAGCCTCCTATTAAAATCATTGCCCCAGGGCGCGTGTATCGCTGCGACAGCGATGTCTCGCACACTCCTATGTTTCATCAAATTGAGGGGCTTCTTGTAGACAAGGATATAACGTTTGGAGATTTGAAAGGGATACTCACAGAGTTTTTACGTCTCGTATTCGGTGAGGATATTGGAGTTAGGTTCAGACCAAGCTTTTTCCCGTTCACAGAGCCAAGCGCAGAGGTAGACATAGAGTGCGTAATTTGCGATGGAAAGGAATGCCGAGTTTGCAAAGAGAGCGGATGGCTTGAGATTCTTGGCTGCGGTATGGTGGACCCAGAGGTCTATAAGAGTGTGGACTACGATCCAGACGTATATAGCGGATTTGCCTTTGGAATGGGCATTGAGCGTATCACTATGCTTAAGTATGAAATAAACGACATCAGACTATTTTTTGAAAATGACATAAGGTTTTTAAAACAGTTTGTTTAAATTTTTTTGCGTGATGAATTGATTAAAATTCTCATGTATATTAGTAGCCCAACACCTAAAGTTAACTACTATATAAGGAGCACGAACAATGTCCGTAAGACCCGATCACTGGATTAAAAAAATGGCACAAGAGCATAAAATGATTGAGCCCTTCATCGATGAGCAGGTAAGAGAGGGAACAATTTCTTACGGAGTGTCAGCTTACGGCTATGATATTAGAGTTAGCAGAGAATTTAAAATTTTCACGAATATTAACAACTCAATTGTTGATCCCAAAAGTTTTGATGACAAATCCTTTGTCGAAATTGAAGCAGACGAATGCATCATTCCTCCAAACTCCTTTGCGCTTGCCAGAACGGTTGAGTACTTCAGGATACCAAGAAGCGTGATTACTCTGTGCGTTGGTAAGTCCACATATGCAAGATGCGGTATCATCGTTAACGTTACTCCTTTTGAGCCTGAGTGGGAAGGATATGTTACTCTAGAGATCTCAAATACAACTCCTCTCCCAGCAAAAATCTATGCAATGGAAGGCATAGCTCAGGTGCTGTTTTTTGAGTCTGATGATATCTGCGATACCTCTTATGCGGATAAAAAAGGAAAGTATCAAAAACAGGTTGGTATCACACCTCCAAAACTATAAAATTCAACTCTGAAAAGCACCTTTTGCACGCCTGTAAAGTCCCTAGATTGTTCATTTATTTTAGCCTATTGCTAATTCATTGCTAATGCTCTCAAACCCCCTGATTTTATTTCCCTTTTAGGGTTATTCGTGTTATAATAGTGCATTATTTTTTCCCGCCTTTCAGTCAACACGGAGGTAGCAAAATTTGGAAGTAAAGAGAGACCCGGAGGATACTATTCCTACAAAAAATGACAGCTCTTATAGCGCCGAACAAATCAAGGTTCTACCCGGTTTAGAAGCCGTTAGAAAACGCCCTGATATGTATATTGGCGACACCAGTTCAAGGGGTTTTCATCACCTTGTTTTTGAAGTTCTTGATAACAGCGTTGACGAAGCTCTTGCAGGTTTCTGCGATAAAATCGTAGTCACTATCCATGTCGACGGCAGCCTCACAGTTGAAGACAATGGGCGCGGAATTCCTGTGGATAAACACGAGGAAACTGGAAAATCTGCGGCTGAAGTTGTTATGACAATGCTTCATGCCGGCGGAAAGTTTGAAGGTAAAGTCTATCAGGTCTCTGGCGGACTACACGGAGTGGGCGTGACCGTAGTTAATGCGCTATCTGAATACCTTGTTCTTGAGATCAGAAGAGAAGGAAAGGTTTGGTATCAAAGATACGAGCGAAGCGAGGCAGTAACAGAGCTTAAATCTACTGGGAAAACTGACAGGTCCGGGACCAAAATTAGATTTAAACCCGATGATACGATATTTGAAGTAACTGAGTTTAACTACGACACACTTGCTCATAGGATAAGAGAGCTTGCGTTTTTAAACAAAGGGCTAGTAATTCAGATTGTAGATGAGCGCACCGGTAAAGACCAGGAGTTTTACTACGAAGGCGGAATCGTTGCATTTATTGATGAGCTAAATAGAAATAAAAAGCCGCTTCATCCTGAACCCATTTACGTCTCAGGAGAGAAAGACGATATAATAGTTGAAGTTGCACTTCAGTACAACGACAGCTACTCAGAGACAATATTCTCATACGCCAATAACATAAACAACATTGAGGGCGGGACCCATCTTACAGGCTTTAGAGGTGCTCTCACCAGAACAGTAAATAAATACGCTGAAGACAAGGGGCTTGTTAAAAACGCTAAAGTCTCACTTAGCGGTGAGG
>JBCCIH010000128.1 GCA_039028315.1 Thermodesulfobacteriota bacterium
ATAGACAATAAACTTGCGCTTGTGATATGCGACATTTTAACAAAAGCAGACGCTTGCTGATTCAAATACTCTAACCTTTTCCTATGGAAGTGTGAATGCCTAAAGGGTACTTATGGTACTTGTTAAGAAAGAGATTAAAAGAGGTGGTGCAGTGTTTTTCATACACAACCGCATCAAGGACATCTACCGGGTAGCTGACCAGGTGCAGCAGCTCGCGCCAAATGCTAAAATTGAAGTAACTCACGGGAGAATGAGGGAAAAGCCTCTTGAACAAGCCATAGAGAGATTCATAAACGGACAAATAGACATTCTTGTCACAACTGCAATAGTGGAGTCGGGACTAGATATACCAAGGGCAAATACTATAGTAATTGACGAGGCGCACACTTTTGGTCTAGCAGATCTATATCAACTAAGAGGAAGAGTAGGAAGATCTGAGCAAAAGGCTTATTCGTACATGCTAATACCTTCTTCCAAGCCTCTTACAGATGAGGCAAAGAGGAGGTTGAAGGTAATATCCGAGTTTAAAGAACTAGGTTCAGGGTTTAAACTTGCACTATCAGACCTAGAGATCAGGGGAGCGGGACATCTTTTTGGCAATGAGCAATCAGGTCATATAGCGGACGTTGGGCTTGAGATGTATTTAGATATGCTGGACGGCGCAGTTAAAAGACTTCAGGGCCAGGTTCAAAGAGATGAGCCTGAGCCCGAGATTTCTCTTAGCACACCGGCTCTAATACCTCAGGATTATATTACAAATGATGCCGAGAGGCTTGTTTTATACAAGAGGCTGTCTTCGCTGAATACTAAAAATGAGATACGCGAGCTAAAAACAGAACTCACTGACAGGTTTGGCGAGATTCCAGAGTCTGCTCTTAACTTAATCGATCTAATGGATCTTAAACTCCAAATGAAAGGGCTGTATATTGAAAGAGCTGAGGTAAAAGAGAAAAGAACCGTTATAATATTTTCTCAAAATTCAAAGTTCTACGACAGCTTTCCTCCGAGAGGAAAGATGGAAGTATTCCATGAAAATGAAGACTCAATTGGCGAGACTAGATCTATATTAAAAGACATAAAGAAACTTGATCAGTCTCAAACTGGCACGAACTAATTTTATTGTTGGAGAATAAAAGCTATGAGATACTTAAGCGTCCTATTTATTTCTTTACTTTTAGTTGGGTGTAATAGCAGCACAGATAACGTAGAGGAAACAAACCATGCTGAGAATATTGATGACAGCGAGATTATAGTTCAAATAGGCACAGACGGTATTACAAAAAATGAACTCAATGAAGCGCTAGATAAAATATCGATAAAACAAAAAGCGATTTACACTTCCTCACCTGAGAAATTTAACGAATTTTTAGAAAACCTCATAAATCAAAAAGTCCTATATAATGAGGCCTATAAAAGAGGTATTGAAAGCAGAGATGATGTACAGAAAAAAATCTATGATTACAAGAAAAAGCTAGTAGCCAAAACCTTTGGCAAAGAAATACTCAATGAGATAGAACCCAGCAATGAAGAAATCAAAGAGCATTATGAAAATAATAAGGATGACTATCAAACTGTAGACATAAGTAAAATAGAGATAAAGTTTATCCCTAACGATCAAGACTCAAGAGCATCTGCACAGCTTCGTGCGCAAGAGATTTTCGAGAGAATAGAATCGGGTGAGAGTTTTGAAGAGCTTGCCAAAGAATATTCAACCGATCAATATACAAAAGGCAAAGGCGGCAAGATTGGAAGCGTTGAAAAAGGACGATTCCCCTCGGAAATAGATGCGGCATTATTTGAGCTAAAGAAAGAAGATGTCACAAAACCGTTTGAACTTGACGGAGCTTACCTTATAATTAAAGCAAATAGTGATCCTGATTTCCTGCCCTATGCGCAAAGTGATCGGCGAGTTCGCTCTAAGCTTGTAGAAGAGAGGCTGTTTGATTATATAGCAGATCTTAAAGAGCAGTGGGAAGTTAAGATATACGAAGATAGATTAGAGGAGATTTACAAAAGTGAGTCAGATGAAAAATAAAATATACCAAATAGGCATATTCTTTATCCTAAGCTTAGTTTTAGCCAGTTCACTAAGCGCCCAAGAAGTAATAGATAGAGTTGTCGCAATAGTAAATGATGATCTAATTACGCTTTCCGAGCTTAAAGAGGCTTCGCTTACCCTAGACCCGGCTTCCAATGAGCAGATGGATGATCGTACATTGCTTAATCAAATGGTTGAGTCAAAACTCTTTGAGCAAGAGGCAGAGAAAAGAGGTATTAAGGTTTCAGAGGAAGAACTTGATGCAAGTATTGAAGGAGTAAGGGCTAGATATAACCTAAACGAGGATCAGATGGAAGAGGTTCTCAAAAAGCAAAACCTCACTCCTGAAGCTTTTAGAGAGCAGTGGAGGGTTCAGCTTTTGGGAAATAAACTATTGGAATCACAGTTAAGAAATAAAATTGTAATAACTGATGATGAGGTAAGGGAATACTATGAGCAAAACTATGGGGAGATAGATTATTCAGAAGCATTTTCAAGCACTGAAGATTCACAAGAAGAAGTAGAGATAGCTCATATACTAATATCTCCTGAAAGTCCAGATGCAGTACAAAAAGCACAAGAAGTGGCTCAGCTTGCAAAATCCGGCGATGACTTCTCAACCCTTGCGAGAGAATACTCTGACGACAGCTTCACGGCTGACAAAGGCGGAAATCTTGGAACTTTCAAAAAGGGAGATTTAATCGAAACCCTTGAAGTGGCCGTTGAACGAACATCTGTCGGCGATGTGACAGGCCCAGTTGAGTCTCCTGCTGGATATCATGTTCTAAAAGTCCTAAAGCGCACCAAAGCTGATAATAATAACAAAAAGGACGATAAAAAATCTGCCCAAAGCGAACTCGATATTCCTGAAAGTCAGGAGGAAGAAATAAGAGACATCATACATAGGCAAAAAGCACAGGAGCAGCTAAAAACCTGGCTTGAAGAGATGAGAGAGAGCGCCTATGTGGAGATTAAGCTTTAGTAAGTTTTAGGATTAACTCTTTTTGAGATGGGAACTCATTTATTAGAGCTGACCTATCCCCAATCTCATGATCCGCAAAATCAAACGCAGGAGCCATCGTTGTTCCCATTAGAGCAAACTTTCCGCCCTCTTTCAAGCATGATCCCTGCCAGACATTTTTAGGAACATTAACTTGCACTAACTCGCCTTTAATTAAATCCTGACCGAGAACAATTGTCTGCGAGGATCCATCTGGAAATAGATGAAGCATATTAACCGGATCTCCCAGATAAAAATGATATATCTCATTTGTAGGAAGACGATGAAGAAGAGACTTTGTATCCGGCGTAAGTAAATAATATATAGCACAGCTCATAGAACGTTCTGAATCGTACTCATCTGGAAGTGAAGGTGCACTAAGCATGTGCCCTGAGCGCTGCGTCTCTGAATAGTACCCACCCTCGCCAGGAAGCAATTTCATATCAAAGAGTTTTATTATATCTTGGGCAGTGATCATGGCTTTATCTAAAATATATCAATAATCTTAACCACATTTTTATCGATTAAAAATAATATCTTGAAATACCTAAAAGTGTGACTAATTTGTAATTGTAGGCAAATAAAATTAGACAACACGGAGGTCGAAAATATGAGATTAAAAGTTTGGGAACCACACAGAAGGTTTAGACCGATTTACAACAATGTAGACAGATTCTTTAATGAATTTGGCTGGGGACTTCAGCCAGCAGAAGAACTTAATGAGGGCAGCTGGACACCGAATGTAGATATTTATGAGACAGAGCAAAGCTATGTCCTAAATGCGGAGCTTCCAGGCCTAAGTAAAGAAGAAATCAATATTGATGTAAACGACAACACTCTCACTCTAAAAGGCGAGAAGAAATTTGAAGAGAAGGTCGAGAAGGAAAACTATGTCAGGGTAGAACGCTCTTATGGAAGTTTCTCTAGAAGCTTTACGCTCTCAGATGACGTAAATGCTGAGGCAATCACAGCCAACTATAACCAAGGAGTTTTAGAGTTAACTCTCCCTAAAAAAGAAGAGGCTAAACCCAAAGAAATTAAAGTAGAGATCAACTAAATAAATTCTGTAAGGGGCCCCACCAAGGGGCCTCTTATTAATTTTCTATTCCCAGTTTTTTTCGCAGCCCACGATCTATATTATTATTCTTTGTCCAGTAATCACTTTTTAGTACCTTATTCATAACAGCTTTAGTCGTTAGTGTTTTTGCTCCCGGACCAAATCCGCTTTTGTAGGTCTCTTCCCAAGAGACAATTTGATATGGGAAGAGTTTTCCAAAAGTGATTTTCATAGTTCTTCCGGAATCATCGTAGCTAAGCGTGTAATCCATTAGGCTATCATCGTCTGGGTTTTGTGTAAGAGCCGCATCTGATATTTCAACCTCAAGCTCTTTATGAGTGAGCCTTGAAGCCATCGCTGAAGGAATGATCTTAATTTTTCCCTGCGGAAGAGTTTCGGGCGAGAGTCTTATCCAAGCCCAGATTTCATCCTCTAAGATTTCTTTTTGAAGACTGAACTTTTCATCTCCCTCTGATTCGAAATAAGAAAAGCTTCTTACTTCATATCCGTTATCTTCTAGATTGAGCTGGGTAAATGTATTTCCGCACCACTCCTGTGAAGACGAGGTGAGTTTAAGAGTATTCGGGTATGAACTTAAATCTACAGGTGTAAAGACTGAATCCATCATAGAGTAGCGGTAAATTCCGGTATCAAACTTCTTTATTCTGTTTAGTTTTAGAACGCTCACGGCATCCTCTTTAGCGCTCTGTGGGTTATCAAGTTTAACTTGCTTAGATTTTGAGAAATCTTCAGTCACAAAAACAAGCACCGCGTAGCCCTCATGAAGCTCACCGTAGCGCGCCTGCTCTAGTTTGTAGCTTGTAATCTCAGCCTCCCCGCCGTACCAATAGTCTTTAAATGCTTGGCTGTCATGTGGATTCTCAGAACTAGAAGAATCTTGGGAATAAACCCATGAAAAAGGGGTTACTATGAAAAGTAAAACAAGGGTATATGCAAATAATATTCTATACATTTAATAACGCCTCCAAGTAATTTATGTAGATAGTATAATGGATGAACTGTAAAGCTATAAGATGCAATTTTTATGAAAAAAACAAGGGCAAGCTAGTGAAAAAAAATTTCACCAGCTCGCCCTTTGGAGGATGATGGCAAAATAAATAACTTAATTATAAATAGGATTAGATAGTAGTTCTGAAGTTGGCTTCCGACACCAGTTAGAACATAATCATCACCCTTGATAATAGTATAAACTAATTTTTAGAATTTACATAATCAATATTAAAAATATTTGCATATAGCATAGTTTATTAGAAAAAGTCGCTCTATGCTCAATATAACTAATATCTTATGGTAGCTTTATATCCCTATGAAAAAGACAATTGATAACTGGGTCCATATTCCCGGGCTTCACTGCGGATCTGTAACGCTTAGAGACGTGATGACGCACTACGGTTACAAGTGGTCTGAAGCCATGTGCTTTGGAATCGGCGGGGGACTTGGTTTTTATTACACCATCAAAAAAGACACTAGCCCTTCTCATATGATTTTTGTAAGAGGGCCTATGATGGAGACCACTTTTCTTAGCTTTGTAGATAAACAGACTGATTGGAAACACTCTAGCGAAGACGTTGTATCAATGGTTAAAAAATATATAGATCTGGACGTGCCTGTAGTTATACAAACTGATATATATTATCTCGATTACTACAACTCAAATACTCATTTCCCGGGTCACATAGTTTCAGTTTGGGGATATGATGATGAGAGTAAAACCATCTATGTAGCTGATAACCATCTTGAGGGTTTACAGAATGTTCCATATGAAAATTTTAAACAAGGCATGGCATCTAATGACTTATCTAACCCTCTTAATAATAACTTCATAGACGTCAGGTTAGATAAACCTGTCGACAATTTAGAAGATCTAATACCATCAGCAGTTAAAGAGAATGCCAGAAAAATGCTTTACGGATGCAGCGGAGGCAGGGGGGAGTCTTCAGTTTATAAGATAAAAGAGTGGTCTGAAGATCTTCCAAACTGGAGCGATGTGGAAGACTGGAAGTGGTGTTCACGCTTTGGTTATCAGGTTATAAAAAAACGCGGAGTTTGCGGAGCCGGGTTTAGATGGATTTACAGAGATTTTCTAATAGAGGCAGAAGAGATAGTGCCTCTTATTAAAGAGTTGGGATTAGCGAAAAAGATGGACTTTATTGGTAGTAAGTGGAGCGATATTGCTCTTTTATTAAAAGAAATAAGCGAAAAAGATCTTCCAAATGAGACATTATTAAAAACCGCGTCACAAAAAGCATATGAACTCTGGGAGCTTGAGAGTGATTTTTATAATACTGTGGCAGAGAAAATTGAGACTGAATAAAAGATGAAACTACTACTTTTTGATATTGACGGCACCCTTTTAACAACAGACGGCGCAGGTACTAGAGCTGCAAACAGAGCGTTTGAAAAAGTGTACGGCATAAAGGGAGCTATGAGCAAAATAGATGCCGCCGGAAAAACAGATCCCATAATTCTTAGGGAAATATTTCAAAATGAATTTCAAAGAGACTATGAGCATCAAGAAGCTCAGGAACTCTATAAACTTTATGTGCCGTTTTTAGAGGAAGAGACAAAAACATCACAGACATTTGTCATGCCTGGAATTCCAGAGCTATTAAAGAGGCTATCCCCAAGAGAAGATATGATATTGGGCGTTGCCACAGGGAATATTGAACAAGGCGCCTGGATCAAGCTTAGAAGCGGCGGAATACATAGCCACTTTAGATTTGGGGGTTATGGCTCAGACTCTCACATTAGAGAACATCTTATTAGAAAAGCCTATGAGAGAGCAAATGAATATTTAGAACATAAGATAGAGATCACAAAAAAATTTGTAATTGGCGATACTCCATATGATATAAATCATGGCAGAGCCGCCGGCGCCGTTACTGTTGCAGTCGCCACCGGCAGATTTACTGCTTCAGAATTATATGAACACGATCCCGATCATTTGTTTGAAGATTTAAATGACCTTGAATCAGTGCTTCCAATCTTTGAGTAAAATGGACATAAAAAAAGCGGGCTAACCTGAAAGGAGAACCCGCTTTTTCTTAATTTTTCTTATCTCTTTTATAGCTGTTGTTGGGAAACTTACATCAT
>JBCCIH010000129.1 GCA_039028315.1 Thermodesulfobacteriota bacterium
AGAGACATGATGTCGCTTATATGCGCGTCAATAAATATTAAGGAGGCAGTAACATGAGTAACACAGTACTTATCACAGGATCAAGCAGCGGAATAGGAAAAGCCACTGCAAAGTATTTTGCTGAGAAAGGATGGAACGTGGTCGCAACAATGCGTACACCGGAGAAAGAGGAAGAACTTACAGGCCTTGATAACGTGCTTGTAACAAGGCTAGATGTGCTTGACCTTGATTCCATTGACAACGCAATTGCCGAGGGAATCGCAAAGTTCGGCAAGATTGATGTGGTCGTAAACAACGCAGGGTACGGCGCATTTGGACCTTTGGAGGCAACTCCCAGGGAAAATATTGTCCGTCAGTTTGATGTAAATGTTATAGGCGTTTTAGATGTAACAAAAGCAATTCTTCCTCACTTCAGAGAGAATCATAGCGGGACCATAATTAACATCACCTCAGTTGGAGGAAAAATCACTTTACCTCTTGGATCACTATATCACGGTACTAAGTTTGCCGTTGAAGGCATTACAGAGGCACTACATTACGAAATGGAACATATTGGAGTGAAAGTGAAATTAGTAGAGCCTGGTGCAATCAAGACTGATTTTGCAGGGCGCTCATTTGATTTTAATCATGATGAAAATCTCACAGAATATCAGCATACTGTGGACACGCTAAACGCTGCGCTTGAGCCAATGATGGAAAACGCCGCTGAGCCTGTTTTAGTAGGAGAGGTTATATATCAGGCAGCTACTGACGGCACTAACACGATTAGATATGTTGCCGGAGAAGATGCTGAGCAGTGGCTTGCACAGAGAAGTCAGGTCGATGATGAGACCTTTATCCAAGGCATAAAGGATCAGTTTGGCTTTTAGTCTGTGGTTTGAAATTTCTTCGTAGTACTATTAGATTTTCGTAGTACTATTAGATTAATGAGCACGGAGCTAGGATATGGAATGCAAATGGGAGAGAGCTAGGAGTTGTGAGCAGAAAGAACATAGGGTTAAAGAGATAATCTCTGCCACAGAAAGGCTCTACAAAAAACACCCCTACGAAGAAATAACATTTGTTTCAATTGCAAAGGAAGCTAACTTTACCAGATCAAATCTCTACAAGTATTTCAGTTCCAAAGAAGAGATATTCCTTGAGTTCTTAATGCAGGATTTTGTAAAGTGGAGAAAGGATCTGGTAAGGAGCTTCGATGTAAAAAAGAAATATAAAGTTAAAGAGTTCGCTCAGATATGGACTAAGGTTCTGATAAAAAATAAGAGGCTCTTAGAGCTAGTCTCAATCATGTTTATACATCTTGAGAGAAATGTGTGTATTGAGAGTTTTATGGATTTTAAATTTGGCACTAAAGATGAGGTTGGGACGGTTGTGGAGCTTTTATGCTCGATTTTCCCAAAATTGAGTCCTGAGAACTCTGTGAAGTTCATATACCTTCAAATGGGCTCAGCAGTGGGTCTATCTCAGATGACAGACTACAATGAAATGCAGCTTGAGGCATTTAAACACCCCGAGCTCTGCTACCTTAAGGCGGAATTCAAACCGCTTTATGAAAACTCTGTGGAATATATGATGAACGGACTTTTGGGATCAAAGTAACTTTGGTTAGCGGCTCTCAGTTAGTAGCCGGACTGCAAAACTCACAATTTTCATCATTTAGGCCACCATCTTGAGCTACACATGCGCAGTCAACAAACATATCTTTTATCATCTGACGCCCTCTTTGTACTCTGGATTTAAGCCCGGAGTATGAAAGCCCCATTTCTTGTGCTATATCTTTTTGTTTAGAACCAGTTATGTCTGATAGTTCAAGTGGAACTTTATATTTATCAGGAAGGCGTTCAATAAAAACTCTAAGGCACCCAGATATACATGAAGCGTGCAGATCATCTGTCTCATTGCTATATTCTGCAGTACTTTCCTCATTTAGCTCGACAGTCTCAGGGTTATTTTTTCTGTAGTAATCCGTAAGTGTATTTCTAACAATTTGATGAATCCAAGGTGCTAGTTTAGATTCGTCTTCTAACTGATTTATATTATTATGAATTTTGATAAATATCTCCTGTAGTAAGTCATCTGCGTCATCCTTAAGCTTAACCTTACCTAGGAGATATCTTCGAATCTGGTCCGAGAATTCATCCCACACAATATTTGTGGTGTTAGTATCACTCATCTTAACATTTTCCCATAAAAATAGGGTACACAATATATTTTAATCATTTTAAACATAATGTGTACCCTATTACTTTATAATCCTTGTTTTAGCAGCATGAGCAGTTACTGCACTCACAAGTACATTTACTACAAGACTCACAATTGCAGTTCTCACATTCACAAGGTTGACTCTTTTCCTGTTCAGTCATGATTATTACCTCCGTTTTTTTTCAGCGGTTTTTATTCGCCTTTCACTAATAAAGACGGAGACAGGTTAAAAAAGACGCAAAATTAATTTTTTATCTCTATCATATGGAGCAATTAATAAAACAAACAAGCTCCTAACAGCAGCTATTTGTTGCGCAAGCATTGTCAGCACCTCCCGCGCAGTCTTCGCCTTTTCCCAGGTACGTCTTCTCTGAAAGGTAAAAATCGGTAAATGCACTTTCAAAGTCCTGAGCAACTGATTTCTGAGCAATACCAGTTTCTAATAGCGCAGCTTGCCACTTTTTAACTTTAGGAAAATCGGCCAGAAAATCGTGGCATGTATGTTTTTCAATAATGGCAGCACGGTGAAGCAGGGGAAGCCATGCTATGTCAACTTTGCTGATATTGCCTGCTTTAAACAAAGGCCCCTGTCCCAAATACTTTTCTGCTTTCTCAAAAGCCTTGGCTAGGTTCTGAGATCTTTCTTCCAATGTCCTCTTGTCGCTGCTACGCATTGTGCTGCACTGTACTAAATAATACTTGCTAGCCAGATAACTCCATGCACGCTCCAGTGCTTTTTCCTCTGAGCTTAGCTCCTGCAGCGGCTTATAGTGATCATCTATATATTCTATGATTGCATCAGACTCAAACAGTGCTGTCCCTGATTCTGTGATTAGTACAGGTACCTGTCCGTTTGGAGATATATCCAAGAACCATTTTGGCTTATCACTTAAACTTATATACTCAATCTCATATGGTATGTTTCTTGATTCCAAAGCCGCGGTAACGCGCTGGACAAAAGGGCAGATTTTAAAGCTTATAACTTTTATCATTATATTAGCTCCTCTATACTCTTTGAATTTATTTTAAGCATATAGACGGAAACGATTGTGAAAAGACTCAAAATCATGGGCACATACTCAAATTCTCTGTTATACTGAAAGTAAGTCACACTTGACCTATTAGCCCTTCGTTAATTACATATAGATCATCAGGAGGGTCATCAAAGTTGTCAGAATTTAACGAAAACTCCAATTTAAAACCTAAAGAGATAGATAGGGAAAAACCACTCAGGTCCGATGTCCGCTTCCTTGGAAACATTTTGGGCAAGGTAATTATCCATCAGGAAGGGCAAGAAATTTTCGAAATAGAAGAGAAAGTCAGAGCTCTTACCAAGGATATGCGCGCAAATTATGTAAAAAGCCAAAAAGATGACCTTGTATCTACTATAAGAACCCTTTCAGATAAAGATATCTACAAAGTGGCCAGGGCTTTTACAAGCTACTTTAAGCTGGTAAATATAGCCGAACAGAACCATAGAATAAGAAGAAGGAGAGAGTATAAATATATATCAGATACCAGGGACTCTGTTGAGGGCTCACTTGAGAGTCTGTTTGAGACCCTTGGGAAAAAGCAGATCTCTTTTAATGAATTCAAAGAGCTATTAGATAAGATTTCAATAGAGTTAGTATTGACTGCACACCCAACAGAGGTGAACCGCCACATCGTGCTGGAGAAGTTTCGCCACATATCTTATTTGCTCGAGGAATCTCACAATCCTCTTCTTAGTTCAGAGGAAAAAAATGAAATATATACTGAAATCACAGCGCAGGTAACCTCGCTTTGGCAAACCGAAGAGGTTCCGGCCTTTAAGATCACGCCGATAGATGAAGCCAGAAGCGCCCAGTACTATTTTAAAGAAACCCTTTTTGAAGCCCTTACGAGCGTGTACCTTGAGTTTGAAAAGAGGATTAAGGATCACTACGGGCTTTCTGATATAGAACTTCCTTCGTTTTTAAGGTTTGGCTCATGGGTTGGGGGGGATAGGGACGGAAACCCTTTTGTTACGCATAAGATAACTCTTGAGGTTCTAAAGATGCAGATGCAGCTTGTCATGGACAAATATCTTGAGCAGATAAGGCGGCTTGAGAATCAGCTTAGCGCATCTAAAAAACAGGCTGATGTTAGCACAGAGCTCCTAGATTCGATAGAGCAAGATGAGAAGTTAATAAATGAAGAATCTGGGATAAGAAACCCCGATGAGAGCTATAGGATTAAACTTAGCTACATCCAAAAGAAGCTGCTCGCAAGGTTAGATCAAATAAACGGAATCCCAAAGAACTATGCCTACTCAGACAAAGACGAGTTTGTAGCCGATCTTGAGATCATAGATAAAAGCCTTCGTTTAAATAGGGGCGAGCTGCTTGCGGATTCAATTCTAAAGAAACTTATAAGGCAGGTAAGCGTTTTTGGATTTCACATGGCCCAGCTGGACATAAGACAAAACAGTGAGACCCATAGCAAGGCTATCATAGAGATAACTACCCGTCTTAACTTGGTTAACTATGAACAAATGTCTGATGATGAGAGGTTTTGGTGGCTTTTAAGTCAGATTGAAAACCCAAGGCCGCTTATTCCAGGCTGGCTTGATCTCTCTGAAGACACAAAGGAACTCTTAAATACTTTTGGAGCTATAAAACAAGGTCTTGATACAATAGATCCCGAGTGTATTGATACCTATATTATCAGCATGACTTCAAGCGCAAGCAATGTGCTTGAAGTTCTATTGTTAGCAAAAGAAGCTGATTTGTATATTAATGACGGCGGTAAAATTACTAGCAAATTAAACATAGTTCCCTTATTTGAAACAATCGATGATTTCAAAAATGCGCCGCAGATAATGAAGATGCTGTATGATAACCCTCTTTTTAGAGACCATCTAAGAGCAAGGGGCGATTTGTCAGAGATAATGATCGGCTACTCAGACAGCGGCAAGGACGGCGGGCACCTTTGCTCGAGCTGGGAAGTTCATAAGGCCCAGCGTTCACTTAAGCAACTTGCTGATGAATACGGACTTAGAAACATATTCTTCCACGGAAGAGGAGGCACAGTGAGCAGAGGGGGAGGGCCTACAAACCAGGCGATATTAGCGCGCCCGTCGGGCACAGTGGATGGGGGCATAAAGATAACTGAGCAGGGCGAGGTCATCTACAGCAATTACTCTCTTCCTGAGATTGCAGAGGACAACCTTGAACTCGTTCTTTCTTCGGTAATCCTCACAAGTCTTGGCAAAGAGGATATAAACCCTGAGTGGAAAAACGTGATGGAAGAACTTTCCTCAGATGCTAGATCGGCCTGGCGCGAGCTTGTTTATGAAGAGCCTGAGTTCTACCCATATTTCCAGCAGGCCACGCCGATATCATATGTGCAGCAAATGCAGATCGGCTCACGCCCATCTAAGAGAAAACAGACAGACAAGATAGAGGACCTAAGGGCTATTCCTTGGGTATTTAGCTGGACGCAAAACCGTCATCTTATCACAGGGTTTTATTCAGTAGGTACAGCGCTAAACAACTTTATTGAGAAAGATCCGGAGAAAAATTTAGCACTTCTACAGGACATGTATGAGAATTGGAGGTTCTTCAAATCCCATATAGATAATATTCAGATGACTCTTAGCAGAGCCGATATGTGGATCGGGCTTGAGTACTCTTTTTTAGTATCTCCAAGAGACCTTGGGAAAAGGATCTTTAATAAGGTAAGAGATGAATACAATTTAACCCACAAGGTAGTGCTCCAAATTACCAGGCAAAAAGAAATTCTTGATAACAATCCTTTCTTAAGAAAGTCCATAGAGCTTAGAAATCCCTATATTGATTCGTTAAGCTACATCCAGGTTGCGCTTCTAAGGCGCCTTTCAAAAGGCGGAATCTCTGATCAAGAAAAAGAGGATTTAGTAGATATTATAAAACTCACGATCAACGGCATATCAGCCGGGCTTAAGAACACGGGATAGTGTTTAATCAGAGGTGGGAAAGGAGCCGATGCTGAAAGCACCAAGCTCCTTTAATTTTTCTAAATTGTTTTGATATTATGCTGCTGCTTTTCTTTTGCGAATAACCCTCATAATTCCTAGTATTCCGATAATGGCTGCAAGAACTACAAATCCCCACTGGTTTAGCGTTGGAACTTCCATAGCAAGAGGGGGCTCAATTACAGGATCACCTTCATCATCTACTCCTATCACGGCAAAAGGCAGACGAAGAGAATTTAAATTTTGCATATTGTTTCCGGTTGTTTCGACGCACCATAGTCCACCAGGAATATTATCTACTTGTAAATCGTATAGATCCGGATCAAATGGCAGAATCGTTATATTAAACAGCTCCCATTCTATATTTCCTGATGGGTTTGAGTTCAAATATCTATCTCCCTCAGGGCTTACAAGATCGTATATAACGCTAGGCGGTCTATTAGATAGCGGGTTGCAGCCGTCATCATCAGAAGGGTTGGTTGGTATGCTTGCAGACTGGGTAATAGCATCTGTGTTTAAAGCCCACTCAGGAAGTGGTATCGGCGTATTTTGATCATCGGTATCTACATCTATATTGTCTGGGCTCAAACAATTATCGTTATTATCAAAAGAAGCTGAACCAAAGTCAAAATCACCATCCCAGATATCTAATGTCTCAAGTCCGTCCGGAACCATAAAACAAAATCTCCACTCACCAGTATAAAGCGTGGGGTTTAAACAACAGCTTGGATCTGTAAGAGGATCGCAAAATATTCCCGGCCTGTTAAAATCAGCGCAAGCAAGATCATCAATGTCTATATTAGGGAAAAGGGTTTCAAAGTCTAGTGGAGCTCTTGGTGGGGAAAGATAATTAAACGCGGTTCCTTGGGGTATTGAGATTGTACCATCTGATCTTACTTTATAGCCGTTTAACCCTGTGGTTTCAGGATTTATATTGACCATCTTCATGCGGTAAGAATAAGAACCATCTTGTGTTTGAGCCTGAGAGATATTGGGCAGCACAC
>JBCCIH010000130.1 GCA_039028315.1 Thermodesulfobacteriota bacterium
CCGGTAGTTATAAACGGCGATCTTGAGGTAAAGCCTATGATGTATGTTGCGCTTAGTTACGATCACAGAATAGTGGACGGAAGAGAGGCTGTTCAGTTCTTAGTTAGGCTTAAAGAGCTAATACAAGACCCCGAATCACTTCTACTAGAAGGTTAACGTAAGATCAGCTCTTTGATCTAAATTTATTTTCTCTCCAGTAATCCGGTGCATACTTAGATACGGAAATACCCAGAAGATCCAAAAACCATATTTTTATATCGCCTGCCAGAACTTTATATATACCGCCTTGTATAAAACGCCGGGGAGAGGTTTTCATATTTTTCTTTATAAGCTTGAGCTTTCCCTCTTTTCTTAACTTCCGGCACAAATGTGCCGACTCTAAAAGCCCGATATTTGGATAGCCCCCTACTCTCTCAAAAACCCTTGCTCTTAAGAAAACTCCCTGATCCCCGTAGTATCTTTGGCGGATCCTATATCTAGTGCGGTTTATTAGTTCTACTACCCTAAGTCCAAACTCAGGCCCGTCTAAGCAGAACTCAAAAGCTCCTCCAATAATTTCTTTATTCTCTAAGACTGAAAATATTAGTTCATCATAGTTACTTGGGACTAGAGTGTCCGCATCTAGAAACATAAGTACTTTGCCCTTAGCTAGCTTCGCCGCTTCATTGAGTCCATAGGATTTCCCGATACTCTTTGATTCAATCTCTACCAAGCTAAGACCGAGCCCCTTTGCAATCTCGCATGTAGCATCTTCTGATCCTGAATCAACTACTATTATCTCCTGCTCATACTTAGAGCTAGAACACTTCCTTAGATGAGAAATAGTTGAGGCCAAAAACTCAGCCTCATTTAGAGTTGGTATTATTATGGTTAGATCCATGACTGGTCACAACAATATGATAACAGTTATTTCTTTAGATATATAAGTATGGTTGAAGATGCAATTACTTTGTTTAAGAAATTCCGCCAAGCTCTAATAACTCGCCCCACCTTTTGGCAACTTCATCTAGGAGTCCCGGATAGTTCTTTAAATCAGGGTGTTTTTGTACCAGATCAAAGGCGTCATCTCTTGCCTCAGAAAGTAGGCGCGTGTCCCTAAGCAGATTTGCAAATGTGAACTGAGGTAGCCCTGACTGCTTGGTTCCCAGGAAATCCCCGGGGCCTCTAATTGATAGGTCGGCCTCGGCAATCTTAAATCCATCCGACGTTTGCTCCATTATGGTAAGTCTTTTGTCAGCATCTTGAGATCTTTTATAACTGGAGATCAATACACAGTATGAATCATGACCTCCCCTTCCTATCCGGCCCCTTAGCTGATGGAGCTGAGTCAGACCAAAGCGCTCGGCGTTCTCAACTACCATGACAGTTGCATTTGGAACATCTACTCCCACTTCAATAACCGTGGTTGCCACTAGGATGTCGAGGTGGTTTGAGATAAAGCGTTTCATGATCGATTCTTTTTCTTCCGGCTTCATTCTTCCATGTAACAACCCTACTCTAAAATCAGGAAAAATATCATTTTGGAGTTCTTCTGCCATCTGAGTTGCATATTTAATGTCCTTAAAATCAGGGTTCTCTGACTCCTCAATCATGGGATACACAACGTATGCCTGTCGTCCTGTTTCAATTTCTTTACGCACCCGTTCATACGCCTTTTCTCTGGCCCCTTTCTGATCGTAATAGACCTTTGTTTTTATCTCTTTACGGCCAGGTGGAAGCTCGTCAAGAATACTGACATCGAGGTCTCCATACACGGTAAGCGCAAGTGTTCTTGGAATTGGGGTAGCTGTCATTACTAGTACATCAGGGTTTTGTCCCTTACTCATAAGCTGTGCCCGCTGCATAACTCCAAAACGGTGCTGCTCATCAATAACTACCAGTCCTAAGTTTTTAAATTCTACTTTGTCTTGTATTAGGGCATGAGTTCCTACGGCGATTTGCGCCTCACCAGACATTATGGCTTTGTAATAAGAGGTTTTCTCACTTTTGCTCAACCCGCTTTTAAGAAACACGACTCTAATACCAAGGCCTTTTACGTACTCGAGCACTGATGATAGATGCTGCTCAGCCAGTATTTCCGTAGGCGCCATTAACACTGCCTGATAGCCTGACTCAACAGCTTTTAACATGGAGAGCATAGCGACGATTGTTTTACCGCTTCCGACATCTCCCTGCAAAAGTCTGTTCATTGGCTTATCTGATCTCATATCTTTTTCTATTTCGCTTACAACCCGGCTCTGAGCGGACGTGAGATCAAACGGCAAAGCAGCAAGCAAAGAATTTGTAAGCTTATCTGTAGGAGAAAACTTTATACCCGATAGTTTTGCAACATCTCGTTTTTTAATAGCAAGCCCAATTTCTGTTAGAAAAAATTCTGTATACGAGAGGGTTTTGTGGGGCATAGAGTCATAGACTGCCTTACCATCTGATAGATCAATAACACTGTCGTTATCTGAAGGGAAATGCGCCCTTTTTATGGCTGATGGATAATCTAAAATATGTCTTTTCTGTGATATATCATCGGGCACAAATGAGCCAAGCGATGAGCCGTATGTATCAATTACAGTTTTCATTATCCTTCTCATGCGCCTTTGTTTAAGACCTTCTGTGAGCGGGTAGATTGGAACGATGCGGTTAAAATGAACGTTGTCCTCATCAATTTCCTCGCCCTCTTCAATTACTTCTATATCCTCGGGCTTTGGGTGCACTATCTGAAGCGCATCGCGGTATCCTAAGCTGACTTCGCCTGTAAGAATAACGGATGCACCTTTGTTGTAAGAAGCCCTTAAATAACGCTCACTAAATTGAAACCAAACCAAAGTGATCGTGCCGGTGCCGTCAGATATTACAATTTGATAAAGTGTTCTTTTTCTGGTCCTAACCTTGCCGGCAAGCATTATCTTGCCCATAACAGTCTCTCTTTTTCCGGGCGTGAGTTTTGATATGCTCTTTACCGTTCTTCTGTCTTCATAGGCGCGCGGGAAATAATTAATGGCGTCATGTACAGTTTCTATGCCCTTTTTGCCGAGAAGCTCTGCTATCCTAGGGCCGACCCCCTTTATGTACTGAACGGACAGCTTGGAAATATCGTCCGAGCTAGGGGTATCCGGGATTTGTGTTTCACAAGGCTTTGTATCAGTAAGCTGCGAATCTTGATTTACTTTTTCAGTCTTAATTGGTGAGAATTTTTTTAAATCTGAGATAATTTCTAGACACCTTATCAAATTTTCTTTTTTCTGAGTGTTATCTATATTGTCGTAGGATGCAAATAGCTCTTTAATAGCCCTAAACCCATCTTTATGATCTTTAGATATAGGCAGTGAAAGGGCCTTGACCATTAAATCACCTACCAGCTTATCTAAGGCCGAAATTTTATCT
Source organism: Thermodesulfobacteriota bacterium (assembly GCA_039028315.1). Taxonomy (NCBI): domain Bacteria; kingdom Pseudomonadati; phylum Thermodesulfobacteriota; species Thermodesulfobacteriota bacterium. The sequence goes on from JBCCIH010000130.1 coordinate 3,379, forward strand.
AAGTTTGAAAAGTTCTTTTTTGAAGCAAATAAAAGCGGCTTTTCAAGTGCTTCAAGTATTGCTAAAATCTGATCCGGCATAGATATGATTTTACAGTGCTATATGCAATTAATGCAAGCTTAACGATGAGAATATAGATTTTAATTGAGACTAAGTGAAATAGCGCGTTTTTGCGCTAAAAATCCTGCGATATATAGTGTTATATAACACTATAATGCACGTTTTAATCAATAGCGGTTTCCCTACAAATATATAACCGTCTGCAATCATGTAATAATTTAAAAAATTTCTAATCTGGCATGGTGATTGCAAATATATAATCTAGAAGCATGGGCTAGAGTCCGAACATAACTATTCGGTATTCTCCAGCACGAACAATAGGGTATTTGATTAAACTAGCACAAGATTCAATAGGAGAACATAATGAAACATGTTGAAATCACTGAATTTGAAGACCTATCGGATGCACCTAAGAATTCTGAGAAACAGTTTGAAATAGAGTCAAATATGGATTTTGATCTGGATGAGGAAAAAACCGAGCAAGAATCCAATGACTCAATCGCTGATTACAATAACGGCGCTCAATATTCCCAGGATAGCCAGCACCGACTGTTAAATAATTACTTTAAAGACATTTCAACTGAGCCGCTATTAAATGTTAGAGAAGAAATAGAAATTCCCGCAAAGATCAAAAAATGCGAGGAAAAAGCGGATCAAATTAGAGCTCTTCTAGAAGAGATATCTAACCAAAGCGGAAGAGAAAAAGATATAGCCATATTAAATGCCTCACATAAGGCTTATAGTGAAAAAGCTAAAGAGCTTAAAAAGAGATTTGCTAACGCTAATTTAAGACTTGTTATAAGCATAGCAAAAAGATATATCAGTCATGGTCTTCCGTTTTTAGACCTCATTCAAGAAGGCAACATCGGGCTGATGAGAGCTATTGATAGATTTGATTATACCAAGGGCTATAGATTTTCTACATATGCTTCTTGGTGGATATATCAATCGATAACTAGAGCTATTTTGGTGCACAAAGGGGTTGTAAGGGTTCCTGTTTATCTGCTAGAAGTTACAAGCAGGGTATATAGAACAAGAGCTATTTTAATAAAAGATACCGGCAGAAATCCATCTCCCCAGGAAATTTCAGAGCACTCAGGCGTATCGGTAAAATATGTCAAACGAATATTGAAAATAACTAATGATTCAGTAAGTTTAGACTCTCCTATCGACGGGGAAAAAAGAACTCTTTATGACTTTATTGAGAATGAAGAGTCCTCATCACCTGATACTCTTATTGTGGATCAGGAGCTTAAACAAAGCATAAGACACTCGTTATCACTTTTGTCGGAGAAAGAAGAAGAAGTGCTCAGAATGCGCTTTGGCATAGATAGAGACGACACCGTGACACTAGATGACATCGGAAAAAAGTTTAAGCTAACCAGAGAGAGAATACGTCAGATTGAGAAAAAGGCTCTAAGAAAGCTTTCCGTATGCAAGATGAGAAAAGCTCTAAGGCACTTTTGTTAAACTTAGTACTAAGCTCTATTTGTGCAATATGGCACAAAATCTACTGTGTGATACTACACAGCAGATTAGCTTTTAATTAGTAATAAAAAGTGATAGAATATCTAAGCAGTTGGTTTTATTGTGAATTGTGTTTGAGCAGTAAAATGGTACAAACATTGCAATTTATAAATATTGATAATTAATGCTGGCAGTATAGGACCGCCGGCAAATCACAAGAAGGAGGTTTTAGTCATGAGAGTAGTAACATTTATATTTGCGTTGATGTTAGTTATGGGTTTGTCCTTTGGGGGATCTTCACTAGTTGGTACACAGTCAGCAATAGCTGAGAGCCATGAAGATGCTGCAGATCCTGCAGGTGAAATACCTGGCGGCGAAATGGCAGATGATGCAACAGATGCAGCAGAAGGCGCTATGGAAGACGCTAAGGACGCTGGAAAAGACGCTATGGGCGAAATGCCTGGCGGCGAAATGGAAGACGACGCAGCTAAGTAAGAAAATAAGTTTGCAAACGAAAAAAGGGGGCTTAGGCCCCCTTTTTTATACTAAGTTATCAGCATTTATTTTAATAAACTTAATTGTTTTGTGAATCCCGACCAAATAGTTCTTTAAGTTCTCTTGTAAGAATTGTCCAAAAATCTTTTAGATGAGAGTATTTATGATCAATCTCATCCAAATATACATCCAGATTATCGATTGCCTGATGTTGTTCCTCTAGCTGTTCTTCATTTAATTTAGTTCTAAGATTAGCAAGCGAGCGTTCAAGATCAGTTATTTTGGCTTCTAACTCCTTCTTACGTTCATCCGACATATTCATAATATTCACCTTATATAAGAATACACTTACTTACTACCAACCTAAAGCATCACTTACAATAATTAGTATTGCTGGCAATATGAAGAAAATTCCTAAGATATAGCCTACAACGTAAAGTTTATTCTTTACAGCAAGATCAGATAGCTTTTCAGCGGCCAATATTGGAAGTTTGCGCAGGAACGGTACTCCGTATATCACAACAACTCCCAGGAGATTATAGACTAAATGCACGAGGGCTATTTGAAGGGCAAATATGGCTGTTGTGCCCGTTATGGCTGTGGCAGCAAGCAGTGCTGTTATTGTGGTGCCAATATTAGCTCCCAGTGTAAATGGATAGATCTGCCTAAGACTAAAAACACCTGATCCTGCCAGAGGGACAATTAGGCTCGTGGTGGTAGATGAAGACTGCACTAATACTGTGATTAAAGCCCCAGCAGTTATTCCTGAAACTGGTCCGTGTCCGACAGCATTATGTAGAATTTTTTTAGCACGCCCCACCATCAAAGTTTTGAGTATTTTCCCTATAAATGTAATAACAAGAATAATTAACACTATGCCAAGGACTATCATAAGTATCCCGACTGCTAATTCAGGCAGCCAGCCAAATATTGTTTCATGAACAAATTTTATAGGCGGCTTCACAATAGGCTTTATAAAGTTTAGTCCGCGTATTGACATTGACTCTCCGCCCACAAGAAAGCCGGAGAGGAATACCCCTACTTTATCCAGGAATCCAAAAGCTATTTCTAGGGGAAGAAATATTATTACGCTCAAGATATTAAAGAAGTCATGAATTGAAGCCGCGGCAAAAGCTCTTCTAAATTCATTACTATCTTTTATATGGCCGAGGCTAACAATGGTGTTGGTTATAGTTGTACCAATATTAGCTCCCATCACGATTGGGATAGCCGTGATAACAGGAAGACCGCCCGCAACAAGTCCCACAACAATAGAGGTTACAGTACTTGAAGACTGCACTAGAGCTGTAGCGATTATTCCTATTACCAGAGCAGTTATGGGATTGTTTGCAAAAGCAAATAGCTGATTTGCTTGATCACCAGCAGCAAGCTTAAATCCGCTTCCGATCATTGAAACAGCGACCAACAGGAAATAAACTAGAACAACTATCAATAACCACTGTAGCCAATTCGACTGTGCAGTGGTGTTAGTAATCTCTTTAGGCCTATCTGTGTGCTCTGCAACTGTGGAAGTCATAAAATCTTGTACTATACAGATCTCTTATTGATTAATACTTATGTAACTTGTTTATTAGATTCTGTAAAATCATTATAGATTCAATTTGCTTTAATTAAAACCCAGAATTACTAAATTGTAAAATTACATGACTATTAGAAGATGTTTTTTCGAAGAAATTTGGGAACGTGCATGTAATACGAGCACATTATTAATAAATATAGGATCTAATTTGGCGCTAATGTTGTACAAATAAAAAAA
>JBCCIH010000131.1 GCA_039028315.1 Thermodesulfobacteriota bacterium
AGAACAAACGGCCAGAAAACTACAGATGGACTTCTTTCAATACATCATCGACAGAAACAGTAAACAATATCAAATCCAAAGTTTGGCCATAACTTTAGAAAATGCTTACATGAAAAATACCTCAGATTTTTGAGCGCATTCGGGAATACGTGCCAAAAGAAACGTACCTCGGAATAGCAAGTGGGTTAAATGAGCGATTTAGATTTTACAAATATTATCCAGGTCAAGAATTTAAGCCGCATCAAGACGGAAGTTATTATCGAAATATCCATGAATGGAGTTCATATACATTTATGGTATACTTGAATGAAGATATGATTGGAGGAGAGACTAAATTTAATTATGATTCAATTAAGCCAGAAACAGGCAAAGCTTTAATTTTTAAACATGAGTTAGTACATTCTGGTAGTAAAGTAATAGAGGGTGTTAAATATGTATTGAGGACAGATGTGATGTACAAGAGAAAACGGAAAGAAGAAAAATAAAAGAAAACAGTAGCGAACAAAAGCTAAACCGTCAATAGCTGCTATGCGCAGCTACTGCGGTTAGCAATGCCGTTCTCGGCTATAAATCCGCCATGAATGTGAGAGATGAGCCAGGGAGTTGATCCGTGCCAATCCAGATCTTTGAGAAAATCAACGAAATGCCAACAATGTGTATAGTGCATAGCACCCTTCGGGATGCTACGGCACCATCCACGAAACGTTCTCGGCCATATATCAGCCATATTGTTGAGAAAAAGTAAGAAGGGTGAGATAAGGAATTGTTGAGAAAATGGGTCGCGGATGTGGCTTGTAGAAAATCAGTATCGGAAAAATGCCAGGAAGTTGAAAACTGCGAGATTGTTAAGAAAAGTAGAAGCCAAGAACCAGCCCCGCGAAGACAAGCAGCACCGACCACCCATCCCTTCCTGTTGGTGAATCCTCCCGCGCCCGCGAACGAAGTCTCGACCCACAAGCCGCCGCATCCCCGGACGAAGCCTCCTCGCCTGTTCGCTGGTGCAGGACGCGAGCCAGAAAGAGGAGGTCCGGTATGGCAAATTCCTGAGAAAATGCTAGTGCTATATTCACAAATGCGCTGCCGCAAAGCGGCTTCGTGCAACAAAGGCTAAAATGTCAATAGCCCCTATGCGGGGCTACTGCATTTAGCCAGACCGTTATGCGTAAGGTATTGAAGTCATTATGAAACCGGCAATCTATTGACTAAATTTACGTAAAATTAGTCAATGATATGCCGAAAATAATACTAGATCGGACTATAAAACAACAGATTTTAAAACGTTTAGTTCCAAATAAGGTAATCGTTCTACTTGGTCCGAGACGAGTTGGTAAAACTGTATTAATAAACCAATTACTTGAAAAAACATCTGAACCCTATATGCTTTTGAATGGAGAGAATATTGATGTGCGGAAAAGATTAGAATATAGAAGCACTCAAAATTATCGGAATCTTCTGGGTTCAAAACGATTTCTAATCATAGATGAAGCACAAAAGATTCCAGAAGTTGGACAAATTCTCAAATTAATGGTTGATGAAATTGAAGGCTTAAAAGTACTAGTTACTGGATCATCCGCCTTTGATATCAATAAATATACTGGAGAGCCATTGACCGGAAGAAAAAAGACTTTTAATCTGTTTGCTCTATCCGAAAAAGAACTTGAACAAACTGAGGATGAGATAGATCGTCCTGCTAATCTCCGACAAAGATTAATATATGGAAATTACCCTGAATTGATCCACTTAGTAGATTCAGAAGATAAAACTGATTATTTAAAGGAATTAGTCAGTTCATACCTACTGAAAGACATTCTCGAATTTGAAAACATTAAAAACTCTGATAAAATATTTGATCTACTTCGATTGATCGCCTTCCAAATTGGTTCTGAAGTTTCAAATACTGAATTAGGTCAGCAACTATCAATGAGTAAAAATACGGTTGATAAATATTTAGACCTGTTATCAAAAGTCTATATTTTACATTCAGTAGGTGCATTTAGTCGAAATCTGAGGAAAGAAATTGTTAAGGCTAAAAGGTGGTATTTCTATGACAATGGAATTAGGAATATCCTGATTGGGAATATGAATCCAATTGAGATAAGAAACGATATTGGACAATTATGGGAGAATTATGTAATAAGTGAAAGACTTAAGTATCAATCCTACTCAAGAATGTTGGTTTACAATTACTTCTGGAGAACTTATGATCAACAAGAAATAGATTGGATAGAAGATCGAGAAGGAATCTTGCATGCTTATGAAATCAAGTGGAATCCATTAAGAAAAGTAAAGCAGCCAGCCGCCTGGAAATCGACATATAAAAACTCCACATTTGAGGTAATAAATAATGGAAATTATCATGAATGGATAAAAAAATGAATCCTGCTGCTAATATCTAAGGCTTCAAGCGGCCCGTAGGGCCCAGCTCTGAAGCCTCGGTTGAACGAAAGCCGATTGCTTATCATCTATGGGGATTGAATGGGATTGTTAGAGGCAGGCTGCTATGCTGGTGGAATATAGGAGGATTAATTGCATGCACACATCTCTACATTTTCTCTTCTTTTTCACTTACGATTCCATTGTTTTGTTGTTTTGGCGCCATATTTTGGGATTGGGGATGAAGGCTTAAGGGGAGCTTTGCCAGCCTCACACTTGGTAGAGCAGCGGCGGTGCCCGTTTAGGCAGAAAGACCTCTTGCGTTTGCATGCTTTTTTTGCCGCAGGCGGGGCAGATCTGTGGATCATATGCCAGAGGCTTGGGCCGACTCTCTCTGGGCAGATCGATATATGTTACTTCCTGAGAGCCAAGCGTCTTTCGAGCAATCTGTAATTTTTGGGCTTTATATCTGCTAGCCAAGAAGCCATAATGACGGATTCTGACAAAACCACTTGGCAGGATGTGCATGGCAAATCGCCGAATGAACTCCTCCTTCTCCAAGCTCATTCTCCTCTTTTGCCCCCCTTTTTGATAGTCCTTATAGGAAAAAGCTACCTTCTTCTCAGTTAGCTCGGTGATCCGATGATTGGAGATGGCTACTTTGTGGGTGTATCTGCCGAGGTATTCAATCACTTGTCGAGGTCCACCAAATGGCCGCTTGGCATAGATGACCCACTTTTTGGCAAAGACTTGCATGGTCTGCCAAGCAGCCTTGAACAAAAGACCATAGACCATCTTGGGCTGACTCAGAGCAAGCGCATTGAGTTGGCTGGGCAAGGTGAAGACCAGATGAAAATAATCCACTGACAAGAGGTCCGCTTCGCGGGCACTGATCCAAGCTTCTCTTTGTGCTCCCTGACACTTAGGACAATGCCTGTTTCGGTAGCTATTATAGCTGATTCGTACCTGTCCACAGGCACGACAGGCATCCACATGCCCGCCCAAAGCCGCCGTTCGGCATTGGGCCAAGGCTTTGAGCATTCGTTTTTGATGGCCACTCAGACGCCTACTGGACTCAATTGACTCCCAGTTCTCTCGGAGCAGGTCTCCGAGTTCATGTTTGGCCGGCATCAGGATAGAGCGTATCAAATGGACTATGCGCTTGCTGGGCTACTCTTTGAGCGACATGCAGATACACCAGCGTGGTTGTTACATGTTCATGGCCCAAGAGCTGTTGGATGCTGTATAGGTCTAGTCCATCTTCTAGCAGATGCGTGGCATAGCTATCTCTGAGGGTATGCAGGCTTGCCTTCTTCTTGATCCCAGCACCTTTGACCGCAGCCCGCATCAAGGACTGCACCCCTCGGCTACTCATCAGAGAGTGCCCGTCCTTGCCAACGAATACCCACTCTCTTGGCTGACAGGCATCATAATACTTCTTCAGGCCTGTGGCAATCCCCACAGAGAGCGGAACATATCGATCCTTGTTGTACTTACTGCGCCGGATATGGAGTTGCATCCGATCAAAGTCGATATCTGCCTGCTTGAGATGGATCACTTCTGAGATGCGAAGGCCTGCCGAATAGACCAGAGCCAACAAGATCCGATGCTTCAAGAGTTTGGGGGCATGAAAGAGACGCTTACATGCTTGCCGGCTCAGCACAGTATGCAGCTCTTTCATCCCGCTTGATCCTGGGCAAGCGGATGGCTCGGTCGTCTCGACCTACCAAGCGAAAGGCATAGCGAAGACCATAAACGGTGTGCTTGAAATAACTCAAAGAGGGAGACTCATGATCGCGAAGCATCAAGAGGTAGTCATTGATCTGTTCATCGCTCAACTCGAGGGGTGTGCAGCCAAAATACAGACTCAGCTTAGCGATACAGCGACTGTAGTTGAACAGGGTACTTTCGCTTTGGCCATTGAGACGGATCTTCCGTAGCATCTGCTGATACATCTCTAAGAAACCGCCAACCTCAGCGCAGGCTCTTTCGATTAAGTTCTTTTTTTCATAAGTTCAATCAGTTATTTGATAAGATGGCTAAAGCTAAGTCTTGGACAGCGATTTTGCCAGGCTTTGGCTGCCGAAGGCTTCGTCCAACAAAAAATAAACGCCATTAAAACAAGCGTTTATTCAAACCGTTAGCAATAATTATAAGATAAAAATGAAAAAACTAATACTCGGACTATCGATCATTCTTACCCTAATTGGATGTGATGCATTAACAGGAGAAGATAATAAAATATAAAAGATGTCACCTATCCGCCAGCCTTCGCTTCGCTGCGGCCGATCGGATAGCTAGTTGCTCTTGGCAAGCAAAAAAGAACATAATTACTGTCCAATTCAAAGAAATTCGTTCGTCAAGTAAATGAGAATGAATTTTTTTAACAATAAAACTTTTAACGATGAAAGACTTCATGATGTTATTCCATAGCGAGCCAGATCCAAATATTCAACCAACGCCTGAAGAAATACAAGCAGAAATTAAAGCTTGGCAAAATTGGATGGTAGGAATTAGTGCTCAAGGTAAATTAAAGAATCCAGGAGAAGCTCTGGGGTTCGAAGGGAAGACTATGCACTCTGATGGAGCTATTACTGATGGTCCATACGCTGAACTGAAAGAAATAATAGGAGGTTTTATTATTGTAACTGCACCTTCAATTGATGAGGCTATTAAGCTAGCAAATGGTTGCCCAGCACTAAGTAGCGGTGGGAAAGTAGAAGTTAGAGATATTATGCAATTTGAAGATGTATAATAATTCATGATTGACAATCAAATAACACAAATCTTTAAATCAGAGTACAGCAATCTAGTTGCTGTACTTTGTCATTTTTATGGAATACAAAATATTCAGTTAGCAGAGGATATTGTCAGCGATACTTTTCTTCAGGCTATGAAAGTTTGGGCACATAAAGGTGTACCAGATTTTCCAAAAGCTTGGCTTAGAAAAGTGGCTATTAATAAATTCAAGGACCATTGTCGAAGGGATCAAATATTCAAAGAAAAGGTTGAGAGTAAACTAATTCAACATAATGAACAAGTTGAGGAAATCATTCTGGATGAACAACTCATTTCTGATGGAGTACTAAATATGATTTTCGCCATATGTAACTCTAATCTCAAGATTGAGGTACAAATCTGTTTAGCTCTAAGGTTATTATGTGGATTTAGTATTGATCAAATCGCTGCGGCACTGCTGACAAATAAGGAAAACATTAACAAAAAGCTATATCGAGGTAAACAACAATTAAGGAAATACAAATCTAATTGGAATCAGTTAACTCTTGATGACTACATTTCAAGAATTGTCCCAGTCTTAAGGATCATTTATCTAATTTTTAACGAAGGATATTATAGTAACACTGGTAGTAATAATGTTAAGCAAGATTTATGTTGGGAAGCAATGAGATTAGGTATTTTTTTATCGGAACAAACATTTTTACCCAAAAAGAACACCTATGCTTTGATAGCTTTGATGTGTTTCCATGCATCGAGGATTGATTCCCGAACAAATTCGTCTGGTAAATATATCCTTTATCTAGATCAAGACAAGAGTAAATGGAACACAGACCTGATCAAGAAAGGAGAATACTATCTGACTAAATCTGCAAATGGAAACGAGGTATCTAAATATCATTTAGAAGCAGCTATTGCATACTGGCACACAACAGAAACTCCCGAGAAATGGGATAATATTCTACAATTGTATAATAGACTGATTATACTAGAATACTCTCCCCTTATTGCAATGAATCGGACTTATGCTCTTGCTCTAGCAAACTCAGCTGAGGAAGCTATTCTTGAAGCGAAAAAACTAAACCTCACTGATAATTACTATTACTTTTGGCTTATGGCAGAACTTTTCCGAATGAATAAAGATTACAAAATGGAAATTAAATATTTACATAAAGCCTTAAATTCTGCAAAAAAAAGTAGTGAAAAAGAAATCCTTAATACCAAACTAGAAAAAGCAAGCCGAGAACAAAGTACAGAACGTACATAGCGGCTAAACGCCGTCAGGTCGTCTGCTCCGAGCGTTATCGGCCATATATCAGGCAGAGATTTAAGAAAATGCGGGATTGTTGAAAAGAGGTATTTGGCGTAGCTGATAATAGGTTATTAGAAAATAGGGCGAGCGAAAAAACAAATTAAGTAGAAGACCAAAACCAGCCCCGCTAAGAAAAGCACTACCGACAAGCCATCCCTTCCCAAAGGTGAATCCACCCTCTCCCGCGAACGAAGTCTCGACCCACAAGCCGCCGCATCCCCGGATGAAGCCTCCCCGCCTGTTCGCTGGTGCAGGACGCGAGCCAGAAAGAGGAGGTCCGGTATGGCAAATTCCTGAGAAATTGCTAGCTTGTAATCAGCAGCGCAGATAATATGAAACACAGAACCTTTGAAAAAAATAAGCCGAGAACATCACCTATCCTCAAGATCGAGCCTGTTCGACTCGATCCGGCGGATAGCTTAGCGTTGTGTGCAACCAGAAAATCATAAATCACTTGTTTAGAAAGCAACATTTTAATAGATAAGCCACACGAAGAAATATGGAAGTAATAAGATTAGACCGGCAATTTCTTAAAAAGGCTGAATGGCTCAAAATAATCGGATAACTAAGAGACTGTTTGAACATCTGTCACTTATTTTTTGTATGCGTCTTTTTTCCTCATTCTGCGGCTTTTTTGTTCTCATAGCACCACTATGAGAACAAAAATACACCATAAAAATTCTCAGCACAGATTCCTAAACAGTCTCTTAATAAACTTGGAAGAAGTGAAAAAGAATTATAAAGAAAAC